>JANMGS010000598.1:0-6828 GCA_031374745.1 Ferruginibacter sp.
CATCATCAAAGAAATACGTTCTTGCTCCAGCAATAGCGCCTGTTACGCCAAAGTTGAAGAAGATAGTTGCTTTGTTAAATGTAAATGCAGGATTAAATGCTGCCGTGCCTGCTGCTTGGTTGTTGAAGTTAAACTCCAATGTTTGCCAAGTATTTGCTGCTCCGGTAAATGTTGCCTCTGTTTCGCAACTTTTTGTTCCGTCGGTCTTGTCTTCTACTTTCAATCTTATTTGTATGCCTGTATGCGGACTCCATACCCTCACATTCATTCTTCTTTCTGTTGCGGTAAATGGTATAGGATTTGCAAAACTTGTTTGCACCGTACCTGCTAATGCAGTTATGGAAGCACCTGCCCATAACTCTGCTGTATTTGATTTTACCACTCTTCCTACTTTGTTGGTAGCAAGGGTTGGGTCGGTTACAACCGTTGCATCTTCTGCTCCGCCAAATCCTACCAAGCCGTAGTTTACAGTTGCAATATCGAATGTAACCGGCACGTCCATTTGGGTTTGAGCAATGGACATGAATGAACTAAGTAAAACGGATAAGAAAAAATATATTTTTTTCATGTTGAAATTTTTATAGCAAGGAATATTATTTAGGTCAGATTATTATTGTTTAAATTAAAATTATTGGGGAATCATTTTAAAAACTTTCACATAATCCACTTGCATCGTTGCAGGGAAAATAGTGTTATCAACTCCTTGCACGCCACCCCAATTACCTCCAACAGCTATGTTAAGAATAAGAAAAAATGGCTTATTAAAAGGCCATGCTGTATAGCTTGTATTGTTATTTGTGTACTCAAAATATTGCACACCATCTATAAAAGCACGAACTGCAAATGGTGTCCAATCTATTCTATAGATATGAAATGCATCTGTAGCATCAGCTATAAATTTAACCGCAGATTTTTGTGTACCTCTTTGGCCATTGTAAACAGAGGTATGAATGGTAGCATGTACATTATTAGGATCATACCCTACGTGTTCCATTATATCCATTTCACCAGAAGCAGGCCAATTTCCATAAGCATTGTCGCTTGATAACAACCAGATAGCTGGCCAAGTACCTCTTCCTTTTGGCAACTTTGCTCGTATTTCAAAACGACCATACAACCAATCACCTTTACCTTTTGTTATCATACGAGATGATGTATAATCCCTACCTTGCAAAGTTTCTTTCTTTGCAGTTATAGTTAAGATACCGCCAGAGATGGTTGAGTTTGCCCCCGGTGTATAATATTGCAGCTCATTGTTTCCCCATCCGTTTCCACCAGTCTCAAATGTCCATTTAGAAGCATCTACTGTTGTACCCGATGTAAAATCATCTTGCCAAACCGGCGTAGTTTCAAATTGCCAGTTCTTCTCTACAATTGGCTCTGCAGCAACCAATGCAACAACATCTTTTTCTTGTGTGCAAGAAAGAAACAACAAAGCTGTGAGGAAAAAAAACGAAATATGTTTAATTAAAATTTTCATGACTCTATATTTTATTGTGTAACTAATTTAAATTGAAATACCGTACTAGAACCGTTGCCTGCTCTGAGTGTCATTTTGGTAGCTGTAATATCAATAATACGATATACATTTTCAGCTGGGACATCTGTTGTTCCTATAAAAACAGCAGGTGGCGCAGAAGGTATTTGTATGGTAGCTAAACCAGCAACACCGCCAGTTGTAGCACCAAAAGTATAAGTTAAGTTATTGTAAGATCTATCTGACCCACAATTAAAATTAGGCGCTATATTTCCACCATTAAATGTGGAGCCATTTGCATTATACGTGATTTTATCAGCGGCAGTAAATGTATACAAATCATCTACCTGGCAATTTGGTTCTAGTGGCCCGCCAGCAAAATATTGAGAAGGATTAGATTCTGTACCAACAATAATAGCATTAGCCCCAGGAGTAGGATCCAATTTCCAATTTTTACTAACAGCTCCTGTCAATAAAGCTTTTATTTCTGGTAGTGTAAGCACTTCTACTTTTTTCAATTTAATTTCTATCAAATTTCCACCTGACCCTGAAATGGTAGCTCTTAAAGTCATTCTGTTTACTGTATAACTTTGTACGGTATATGAATTATTATCTACAATATCCGTTGTACCAATAAATGGTTTTCCTGTACCAGATATTAATGGATCCAAAATTATTTTTGGCAGCTGCCCAGGCTTAGCGACAACTTTATATTTTATGGCATTTGGCTTTGGTGCTTGGCAACTGAATCCTGCTTGTGCATCAAAAGTTTGGGTAATTGCATCATATTCAAAAGCACCGCTTGCTTTAAATTTAAACAAATCATCAAGTTGGCAAGGTGCAGCAGGGCCACTAAAGTAAACTTGTGTTGCATCTGGTGATAGTACTTTTATGGCATCTGCATCCGTAGTCCAGGTCCAAACAAAATTATTGCCACAACCCGTGATGGTATTATAGAAATCATTTTGGCAAGCATTTATTACAAAAATTCTTTTTGCAATAGTGTTATTACCGTTTGTGCCTACAGAGGTTAACCTTACATTATATTCGCCACCCACTGCATAAGAATGCACTGGATTTTTTTCGGAAGACAAAGCAGTATTATCCCCAAAATCCCACTGGTATTGTGTAGCTTCTTCGCTTATGTTGGTAAAAGTTACCTTATAAGCCCATGGCAAGGTATCCTGTAAGGGTATTATCTGAAAGGTAAAATCGGCTTTTGAAGGAGAACCATTAAGTTCTAAAATATCTTTTTTGCATTGCACTAGCATTAAACTTAGCGTAATTAACAAAAGCGATGTTATCGTTATATTTTTTTTCATAAATAGCATTTAAAGTTTTTATTAATATCCTGTATTTTGGGTTAGGTTAGGATTTTTATCTCTTTCGCCTTGAGGAATGGGCATGTATCTATGCTTTGCGCTGATATTTGTTTTTCCTGCTGCCGTCATTACGCTAATAAAATAATTAGGATCTGGATGGCGCAACAAATCATACCAACGGTGCATTTCAAAACCAAACTCCAATCTTCTTTCCTTGTAAATTGCATCCAGCCACGCTGCATCGGATAACCCAGTAGGAAGTGGTGCTAAACCAGCTCTTGCTCTAACTAAATCGGCAGCAGATTTACCTAACGCTGGACCAGCCGCCTCTGCATATATCAATAGAACTTCTGCATATCGCATAATAGGTACATTTAAAGCGCTTCTCCACTGGCCTGCATCTCCCAATGGATCATCTACAGAAATAAAATATTTTTTTGTGTTAAATCCATTTGGTGAACCAACCAGAGATGATGGTTGTGTATATGAACCATACGTATCTCCTGGAATCCAGATTGTCCTGTTTCTTCTCTTGTCTATTATGGTATTATATCCAGCACCCGTTTTTTCATATTGGTCTACAAAATTTTTAGTAGGTACTGTAAATCCATAACCACCCTCTGGTACTATATTTTGTGCACGTGGACCATAAAAAGTATTGATGCCTGTACCTGCTCCATAAATAGAAAAAGTACCTCCACCACTACGATACTGCACTTCAAAAACAGACTCTTTACCATTTTCAGTAGATAGTTTAAAATTATCTGCATAATCTGTCCATAAAGCATATCCATATAAAGCAGCATTGTCAATAATTTCTTTTGATTTTGCAGCAGCATTTACTTTATCACCCAGCGTTAAATACACACTAGCCAATATTCCTTTTGCAGCACCTGCAGTTGCCCGTCCTTCATTTGGATAAGTAACATTATTGGAAGTATAAGGATTATTGTTTGGCAATAATGTTTCTGCACTTTTTAAATCAGTTATAATTTGTGCGTACACTTGCGCTTTGGGTGATCGAGTAATGGTAGAAGATTCTTCAGCCGTAATTGCATTTGTATATAAAGGAACATCACCAAATAATCTTACCAAATGGTAGTAATATAATGCCCTTAAAAATTTTGCTTCGCCAATACTCCTATTTCTTACAGAGGCTGTCATTGTTGTAACGAGTGGGGCTCTTTCGATAACTAAGTTTGCCCTCAATATTCCAAAATAACACTGTGCCCACATTATCGGGATAATCGTATTAAATGATGTTAGGCTAAAATTATCCAATTCTGCAGTTTCAGAACCATCACCACCACCGCCGCCGCCTAAGTCTGCATCATCGCTCATAATATCTCCAAGATGCCATGCACATCCACTGTAGATAGCAGACAAAGGAGTATAAACAGCATTGGTGGCCGTAACTACTTCCGATTCATTTTTATAATAATTATCAACAGTATTGAGCGGAATGGTAGGATCTATTGTAAGTAAACTTTTTTTACACTGGGTAAAAAGAATTGATACAATAACCAAAATACTTAATTTTTTTAAAAATATATTTTTCATACTTATCATTTTTTTTGTTTAGAAATCAACAGTTACGCCTGCCATAAATGTTCTTGCTTGTGGATAAAATCCTATATCTACACCACCTCCAACTTCAGGATCTAATCCAGTATAATTCGTAATGGTTAATAGGTTTTGCGCACTCACATAAAACTGTGCTCTTTTCAGGTTTAAAAGTGTTGACCAGTTTGTAGGAATACTATAAGCAAGTCTTAGATTTTTTATCCTCATATAAGATGCATCTTCTACAAATCTATCCGAAACACGGTTGTTTTTATTTGGATCTTCTAGGGTTACACGAGGCATTGTATTGCTCGTTCCTGGCCCAACCCATCTTTCTAAAACTTTATTGGAGTAATTACCATTGCTTACACCACCCTCTGTATACCAACGGGTAAAATTCAATACTTTGTTACCTTGTGAACCTTGTATGAAAAGTGTTAATTCAAAGTTTTTATAGTTAATTGTATTGGTTAAACCATAAGTAAACGTCGGATTCGAGTTTCCAATATTGGTACGATCTAAATCATTAATGATTCCATCTCCATTTAAATCTTTAAATTTAAAATCTCCTGGAGCAGTACTGGTTGTTGGGTCGCTACCTGCTGTTTGCACTGCATGATCCGCAATTTCTTTGTAAGATTGAAATATTCCTTCTGTAACGAACCCGTAAAAGAAATTAGCAGGTGCATTTTGAATGGTTCTTAAACTCCCTCCATTTATTCTGGTAAAGCCATTATCCAATGGGGCAGATAGTCCCAAAGAAATAACTTCATTTTTATAAGAACTCACAACGGCACTTGCAGTCCAATTAAATGATTTAGCTGAAACGATTGATCCATTTAGACTAAGGTCAATACCTCTATTTTGTAAGGTTCCTGTATTAAAAGGTACGGCCTCAAATGTTCCAGACACCAATGGTGGTGCTACATATAAAATCAAATCCTTTGAGCGACGTTGGTAAAAATCTACTGAAAAACCAAGTTTATTTTTGTAGATACTGCCATCAAACCCTATATCAAATTGTTCGTTTTTTTCCCATTTGATGTCTGGGTTATAAGACTTACTAAGGCCAGCTCCATTTACAATTCCACCAGAACCAGTAGAGTTTCCAAAAGTGTATTGAAATGATTGATTGATACTCTGTATGTAGGCATTTGCAGCTACATTGGGGTTACCTGTATATCCAAAACTAGCCCTTACTTTTAGTTCATCTAACCAATTTACATTCTCCAAAAATGGTTCTTGTGTTAATCTCCAAGCCGCAGAAACAGATGGGAAAATTGCAAATTTATTTTTGGGAGCAAAATTTGAACTACCATCACGTCGTATGGAGAAACCTAAAAAGCCTCTATTATCAAAATCATAACTTAATCTACCAATGTATGAAATCAATCTGCTGTTTATACCATCTTCCGCATAATTATCAATTTGAGAAGGATCAGTTACTGTCAAAATTTGTCCGTTTAATACTGGTATTGGTTGCGAAAAAACACCACTTCTGCTTGCAGATAGGTTGGAATACCTGTTTTCTTGAAAAGTATAACCCGCTACAGCATTTATCTTATGCTTTTTAAACAATGTTTTATCATAAGTGAGGGTATATTCTGCTAGGTAATCTGGAAACAAACCTTTAAAAACAGAATAAGATGTCCTATCAAAAGGTCGTCCGCCGGTAGACGGCGTAATTGGTCTAAAATTATTATTCTCTTGATAAGTGAAATCTCCTCCAAAAACAGCTTTGAATTTAAGGTCCTTTAATAAATTTATTTCTGCAAAAACATTTCCTGTGATCCTGTATTTGGTATTTGTATTTTGAGGAACCTCCAATTGATATACTGGGTTTGGTTCATTAAATCCATCTATATTACCATTACCTCCAGCGTATGTGCCATCTTCATTTCTAGGCTTTACAGTAGGTGGAGCGGTTAAAGCTAGTAATACAACACTATTGAAAGGATTATAAGTATCGGTACCATGCTCTATGAATTTATTCATAGAAAGCGAGTTGCCTATCTTAATCCTACTATTTACTTTTATGTCTCCGTTAAATCGTAGATTAAATCTTTCGAAATCTGTATTGTAAATAATTCCATCTTGTTTAAAATATCCTGCAGAAAAAGCGTATTGAACTTTATCTGAACCTCCAGTAGCGTTTAGGTTTACACTTTGTATAGCTGCTCTTCTAAAAATTTCATCTAACCAATTGGTTCCATTTCCATATTCTCTTCCAATGGCATCAAAATCGGCCAGTTTAGGTAAAATTGTTTTACCACTTGCTATATTAGCTTCGCTGTTGATGATGGCATATTCTCTTGCATTGAGCATAGTTGGCAATTGCCAAGCTTGTTGAATACCTCTGTATACATCAACAGAAAGCGTTGTTTTTCCTGCTTTTCCTCTTTTGGTGGTTATTAGAATCACACCATTAGATGCTCTAACACCATAAATGGAAGCGGCCGCAGCATC
>JANMGS010000543.1:0-2334 GCA_031374745.1 Ferruginibacter sp.
CCTTTGTACATATTTTTTATTATGACTTTCGAAGATTTAAATTTAAAATATGTACAAAGGTAGTTTTTATATATTTGAGAGAAATATTTGTATACTTTATTGCCTCATCTGCACGATGTGACTTACTTTTAAAGTACAAAACGGCGGTATATAAATTCTTGTATCTATACCATACAAAAACTACTATGAAAATGAAAAATATAATATTCACTCTTTTAATAGCTGGGGCAGGTTTTGCTTATTATTCTTACAACAACCCAAAAGTTAACTTTAAAGAAGATACAAAAGCTGGAATTCAATTTCACAAAGGTACTTGGGCAGAAGCTTTGGCTTTGGCAAAAAAAGACAACATGCTCGTTTTTTTAGATGTGTATGCCTCTTGGTGTGGCCCCTGCAAAAAAATAAAGAAAAGAACTTTTTCTAATGATAAAGTGGGCGCATATTTTAATGAGCATTTTATAAATGTTTCTCTTGATGGGGAAGAAGGTGAGGGTGTAAATATTTCTTTGCAATACAATGTTACAAGTTATCCTTCCTTGTATTTAATAAATGGAGATGGAAAAATTATTTCGCAATCAGGTGGGTACATGAGCCCAAAGGAATTGATTTCTTTTGGGAAATCGGTGATTAAATAAATTGTTTTAAATTTGTTTCAAATTATTAACGTAATGTCATCTTACTTTAAATATATAGACACAGCCTCATTAGATAAAAAATTAGAGAGTGGAGATTTTCCTTTTTCTAAATATTTATTTTGGGATACCCCGATTGAATTAATTGATAGAGAAAAACATAAACGGTCAATTGTAGAACGGGTACTTACTCGTGGTTTTTTGGAAGACTTTTATACTTTAATAAAAATGTATTCTAAAGAAGAAATTACAGATGCAATAAAAAGAAGCAGGGTTTTAGATAAAAAAACGGCAAACTTTTGTAGCCTGTATTTCAACATTCCATTAAACGAAATAAATGCTTCATCTTACTACAGTTGAGAAAGACACTTATAGTCTTTTGAAAAAACTAAATACAATCCCATTTATAAAAAATAATTTTGCTTTGGCTGGTGGTACTTCTCTTGCTTTACAAATAGGGCATAGAACTTCCATTGATTTAGATTTCTTTTGCACAACTCAATTTGATTTGAATGAATTAGAAATTGTTCTTTCTAGCGATGAGGATTTATCTTTTAAATTTATTGGTAAAAACAGTAGGATGTTCTTTTGCTATATAAATGATGTAAAATGTGATTTTGTGCAGGAGCCTGCGACATTGCTAAACCCATTTGTAGAGATAGATAATGTACTATATTTTTCCGTAGAAGATATTGCTGCTATGAAAATGCATACCATTTGTGGTAGGGGAAAAAGAAAGGATTTTTTTGATGTTTATGCTTTGCTTGAACTGTATCCATGGGAAAAATTAATTTTACTTTTTGAGAAAAAATATGCAAGAAGCCAATTAAATTTTCTTTGGCGAAGTATATCTTATTTTGAAGATGCTGATAATGATTTTGAGATATTAGGGTTCGAACCCTTTGATAAAAACTGGGAGCAAATAAAAAGAATAATTTTGGAAAAATGTATTTGATGTTTATCATACTCTTTTCAACCAACCCGTAATACTCATCCTATCTCTATTTGCCTTTACCACTTCGTGCTCCATTTCATCGCTTTTAAAAAACACAGCCGTTTGCGATTGTGGTTGTATTTTTTGTATTTCGTCGTTTTGATAAACCAATAATTGCCCACCATCTGCCTCAAGCCAATTGTTGTTTAAATAATTTATCAAAGAATACTTTCTATTGCTATCATTTTTAAATTGGTCTTTGTGACGCTTGTAGCTGGCACCTTGGCCATATACTGCGTAATGAAATTCGTATCCGTTTATACCTGTGTAGCAAGTGCTGTTTAATCGTTCAATAAAACTTTCTACTTGGTTTAAAAACTGTTGCTCAAATTCATTGTCGTGGCTTTTGTCCATCCAATAAATTTTATCGCCTCGCATTTGTTGTTTGCTATCCATGATGGTCTCGTTGCCTACGCCAGCATAAGTCATTAGGTCATCTGCTTGCAAGTGTTTTATATTTTCTTGTAATCCGTTGGATAAATTTTCGCTTAAAAAATCGGTATCAATACCAATATTATTTTCTAAAAAACTATCTATGAGCTGGTCGTGTGGGTTATGCATGTATGTGTATGAGCAGGGAAGATAGTTGTTTATGAATTACTCTTTTGAAAATAACATATCTTTTCTCTAATGGTGCTTTTTTAATCTCCAGCTAGCCCATGGCTATAACTCTACCAAAACAAGAGATACATTTTTAAAACTTACCAC
>JANMGS010000659.1:0-2073 GCA_031374745.1 Ferruginibacter sp.
TTCAAGCATTGCAGCTTCGCAATATAAAAAGTAAGATTGTTATAATGCCGGAGGAAAACCATTGGGTACTGAAAGCACAAAATGCCCAGGTATGGCAGGCGGAGTTTTATAAATGGTTGAAGGAGACGTTGTAGTTTTTAGTTGTTAGTAGTTAGTTGTTAGTTGAAAGGAATTTTGTGTGATGGCCAATTATTTTACTTTTTTGAATTTTCTATTTTTACGATGAAGTATTTATTTCTTCTATTAATCTTAGCTTCAACTAATTGTTTTTCTCAAAAGATAATTGGGATGGTATTGGATAGAGAATCGAAAATGCCATTGATTGGTGCAACGGTTTATCTGACAAATCGGGAAGAAACAAAAGATACTGTTGCTGTTTGTTATCATGTTGATAACCGTAGCAATGTTCCTGATCAATTTCGATTCAAGATTATTATGGAGACAAAAACTGACACTTCTGGTAAATTCGTTTTTGACATAATAACGAAAGGAAGTTATAATATCGTAGCGTCATATAAAATAAAAACACCAACACTCATTCATAACTTTATAGAGTATATTAACAAAACTGGAATTGATAAAAACTTAAATATTGATTCTATAAAACCGTATTATTCAAAAATATATTTGGATGTTGTGTGCAAATATGATAAAACTAAGAATCAAAAATTTTGTCCTATTTGCAAGAAAGCTGATAAAGTGTTACCCATATTATTTGGATTACCAATTCCCCTTTTTAATGAGCAAGGAGTAGAAATTGCCGATAAGGATGGGAGATTTTTAAAAGATTATTACAAGGCAGGCTGTGTAAGCGATATATTGTGCAATCCAACAAGACATTGCAATAGATGTAACAAAGATTTCTAAGTATTTTATTTTCGCTATATTGAACTATGGAAAATACCACGCAAAAATCTTTTGGCAATAATCAATTAAAAAAAGTACTTGGTATCGGCTTTGGCATTGCTATATTAATTGGCGGTACCATTGGTGTTGGTATACTTCGCACTACAGGTAGTATTGCACAATTGCTCGATAATTATTGGCTAATCATTGCCTGTTGGGTGTTTGGTGGGGTTTATGTGTTATTAGCCGCAGGCTCTTACGCAGAACTCGCTACTATGATGCCTAAAGCTGGCGGTGCATACAATTATGCAAAACGAGCTTTTGGAAATTACGCTGGTTTTATTACGGGCTGGTTCGATTATATTCTTAATGGCATTGCACCAGCATTTTTTTGTATTGTAATTGCAGAGTTCTTAACGATATTGGCACCTGCCTTCAAAAATTTTCAAACAATTATTTCCATAGCATTTTTACTTGCATTTACTTTATTACATATTAGTGGTACCAAGAATGGTAGCATTGTACAACAAATAACCAGTGTAATAAAAGTGATTTTCTTTGTAGCACTTATTGTTGCCTGTTTTATGTTTACAGGCACAACTTTACATACCAATCCACCAAATACTGCATTGGTAAAAACGAGCATGCTAATTGCATTTTTAAAAGCATTACAATTGGTAATAGGCACTTACCAAGGTTGGAACTCGGTTTGTTTTTTTGCAGAAGAAGATAAAAATCCGAATAAGAATATTCCAAAATCGTTGTATACAGGTGCATTGATTGTGCTGTGCATTTATGCGCTCATCAACATGGCTTTTTTTCATGTATTGCCCATTAGTTCTATTGCCAATTCAAAATTGGCAGCATCAGATGTTTCTAGAATAGTATTTGGCGATATTGGAGCCATTTTTGTAACCGTTATTTCCATATTTTCGGCAATCAGCATACTGAATGCATACATGATGATACCGGCACGTATACTTTTCGGATTGAGTAGGGATGGGTATTTCATCAAACAAGGAGCTACGGTAAACAAAGCCGGAACACCTATAAATGCTTTGTTGATTTCATCTTTACTAAGTTTGGCATTGATTATTATCGGATCATTTGAAGACTTGTTTTCATTGGCTTCTTTTATGGGCGTATTTGTATTGGGGATGAGTTTTGCATCGCTCATAAAATTGAGATCAAAAGAACCAACATTAGCCAGACCTTATTCATCATGGG
>JANMGS010000667.1:0-2833 GCA_031374745.1 Ferruginibacter sp.
GCCCCAATAGAAGTAAAATTTTCATCTTCACTCAAACCGCATTGTGCATTTACTTCCAACACATACAATTTATTATTTTTTTTATCCAGTCTTATATCTATCCTTGCATATCCAGTTCCTTTGCAAGCTACATAAGCATCCCAACTTAGTTTTTGTATTTGTTCAATCAAAGATTTATCTGGCAAGGCATATTCATAAAAATTAGCTTCGTTGGGCATAGCCGTTTCTTCTTCATATATTTCCCACAATCTATCAAAAGACAAAAACTTTTCATTTTCAGGTAATGATTCATGAAATATTCTTTCTACCGGCATATAGAATTTCGCATCCGCTGGATTGTAATGTGACCCAACAATAAGCACGGTATATTCTGGCCCCGCAATAAAAGACTCGGCTATTAAACCATCAGACGTTAAATTCCAACCACGATAGCCTGTAAACATTTTTTCTACTTGTTCTTTCAATTCAACTTTATCTTGTACAACATTTTTTATACCTACACCCATGCTACCACCGCTTACCGATGGTTTTACAATGATAGGGCTTCCTAATTTTTCAAAAATATTTTCGTTGAAATCATTGGCCGTTTTGATAGCTTCCCAATTGGGTGTTGATACAGCAAATTCATCAAACGCAGCTTTCATCGGAATTTTAGAAGTAGTAATATGATAGAAATATTCATCGGAGCCTGTAAATACAAGCCCTTTCTTTTTCAATAATTGCAAAACAGATATTCCTGGCGTACCATTTATTTCATCTCCATCGCAAATATTAAAAACTACTGGAAAATGAACTCCAGCCAGCTTTTCTGCAGCTATTTCTTCAATGATGGTTTCATAATCATCCATTGTTACAGGTTGCCATTTCCAAGGAATATCCAATTGTGAAAATGATGTTTTGTATTCTTCAATACTCTGGCTAAAATCGTAGTAATAATCAATAGTTGCATCTGTAGATTTTAGATACGGTGCCAATACCCAAACTTTAAGCTTTTGCAATGGTATAGTAGATAAAAAAACCGAATCTAATGACATGTGATGCTATGTTTTAAATAGAATCTCTACGATTCAATTGCTGTTGTATAAATGCTGTTAGCGTGTATTTTTCCAAAGTTAATTTATCTAAAAATGATGCCCCATTTATTAATTGTAAGCAGTCTAGGCTTTTGCAATTGCATACAAAAGATTGACTCATTTCCCACTCTGTACTTGGATAAAAGAAGGTAAGTTCATCGCCCACATTTACATCTTTTAAAGCAATCAATTCAAAACTTGCGGTATCGAAAAATACATTGGGCTCGCAACTATGATTGATATACTGCAAAAATTCGGGTTGCAACGTTATATGTGTATTCAGCTCCGTTTGCACAGTAAGATAGGTTGCATAAGATTTCGTAATCCCGGCTTTAAATATACAAATAGTTTCCCCTTTTTTTATATGCATCGTTGCATGCAAAGATTTTTGATTGGTAGATTCATTGAGCAAAACATCGGCAAAAGGGTGATTACTGATTGTTTTGTAGTTGCTGGCAGTTATGGTTTTGGTAGTCATGAATCTTAGAGCACTAAAAATCAAAAAGGTTTAATGAGAAGTATTGTTTTGTTCAAAAAAAATTAT
This sequence comes from Ferruginibacter sp., assembly GCA_031374745.1. Taxonomy (GTDB): domain Bacteria; phylum Bacteroidota; class Bacteroidia; order Chitinophagales; family Chitinophagaceae; genus Ferruginibacter. The sequence continues at coordinate 1,618 of JANMGS010000667.1, forward strand.
TTGAACAAAACAGCAAGGAGCAATGGTTTAGATAAAATAAAAATGCGAAAAATCAAAAATAATTCAATGTTTTCGCTTTAGTGGAGAATACCGGATTCGAACCGGTGGCCTCTTGCATGCCATGCAAGCGCTCTACCAACTGAGCTAATTCCCCTAAGAAGACCGCAAATATAATTTTATAAAACTACCAATCAAAAAAAACTCCGAAACAATTTCGGAGTATTAAACATTTCAACAATATTCAACAACTTTAAACATTGAACTAATCACCCCAAACTTCATCTTCGCCCCTTAGCCATTTTTTTACCAAGTCGTTGGTGATTGATTTTGGTCTTTCTAGTGGGAAACCAAAAGCCCTATCCCAACAAAGGCTAGCCAATACTCCTAACGAACGGGAAACACCAAATAAAACGGTATAGAATTCATACTCTACCATACCATAATGTACCAATAAAGCTCCGCTGTGCGCATCTACATTGGGCCAAGGGTTTTTTATTTTGGCTTTACTGCTTAATATAGGTGGTACAGCTTCGTATATATTCCAAACGGTTTGCACCAACGGATCATTTGGCATGTGTTTTTTACCAAATTCCATTTGAGCAGTAAAACGTGGGTCGGTTTTTCTTAATACAGCATGCCCATATCCAGGAACTACTTTACCTTCTGCCAATGTTTGTTCTACATATGCCGTTATTTGTTCTTTGGTAGGCGCATCAGATCCTATTTGCTCCCTCAGTTCGAATATCCATTTTATCACTTCTTGGTTTGCTAAGCCATGCAGAGGTCCAGCCAAGCCATTCATGCCTGCTGCAAAACTCAAATAAGGATCGCTTAAAGCCGAGCCTACAAGATGCGTAGTATGCGCAGATACGTTTCCACCTTCATGGTCTGCATGTATAGTCATGTACAAACGCATAAGCTCTTTAAATCCTTCATCTTCAAAACCCATCATGTGTGCAAAATTACCTGCCCAATCTAGTAATCCATTTGGCTGAATATGCTCGCCGAATTTATATTTTCTCCTGTATATATATGATGCAATTCTTGGAAGCCTTGCTATAAGATCCATCGTATCATCGAAAGTAGCTTCCCAATAATCTTTTTTATTCATGCCATCGGCATAGCGTTTTGCAAAAGTGCTTTCCGTTTGCAGCGCCATTATCGCCACTACAAACTCATGAATACCAAAACCCGGAAGGCCCGCGCAGCGCGACGG
>JANMGS010000718.1:0-4201 GCA_031374745.1 Ferruginibacter sp.
CGATTCTCTTTACAATCAATATTTGCAGGGCAACTATAATTTAAGACATAAATGCAAAACCAACGGATAAAATATTGGTTATTTTATGAGCTGGGCATATGACTTTATTAAATTCATTTTTTGATGCTTCCCCTGAATACAACTTGCTTAAAGTAAATGGTTACTTAAAATAAAACTTTGGATAACAAAAGCATAAACGTAAAACATTATAGCTAATTTTAACAGACACTGGATAATGAAATGACAAAAAAAACAATATGCTTCATTGGATTTATTATTGCAAAGTTTGTCTTGCAATATGTTTTGGTAAACCCAGCTTATGAATTGCAAAGAGACGAATTTTTACATTTGGACCAAGCACATCATTTAGCCTGGGGTTACATATCAGTTCCACCTATTACTTCCTGGATTTCCTGCATCATTCTTTTTTTGGGTAACGGTTTATTTTGGATACGTTTTTTTCCGGCATTATTTGGTGCGCTGACTATCGTAGTAGTTTGGAAAGCTATAGAAGCATTAAAGGGAAATATGTTTGCATTGGTATTAGGTGCTACTTGTGTTTTATTTTCTGCCCTGTTAAGAATAAACATCCTGTACCAGCCAAATTCATTGGATGTGCTATGCTGGACCAGCTTATGTTTTATTCTGATTAAATATTGCAATACAGAAAGTCCCAAATGGTTTTATATAGGGATGTTGGTTTTGGCTCTTGGCTTTTTGAATAAATATAATATTGTCTTTTTAGCTGCCGGACTTTTACCTGCTCTTTTATTGACCAAGCAATCTGTTTTTAAGAATAAGCATTTTTATTTTTCCATTCTATTGTTCCTGCTACTCATTTTGCCAAACCTAATATGGCAATACAACAACAATTTCCCTGTTTATCATCATATGCAAATTTTGGCAAAAACACAATTGGTAAATGTAAACCGTTGGGATTTTCTAAAAGAGCAACTGTACTTTTTTATTGGTTCCCTGTTTGTCATTTTTGCAGGCTTTTATGCCTTGCTATTTTATCCTCCTTTTAAAAAGTACCGGTTTTTCTTTTGGGCCTTGTGCATTACATTGATGATTTTTACCTGGCTAAAGGCAAAAAGTTATTATGCCATAGGTTTGTATCCTTTTTACATTGCCTTTGGTGCCGTGTATCTGGAAACGCTTTTCAAATCTGGTTGGAAAAAATATTTACAACCCATTGCAATCCTTATTCCTGTTTTGTTTTTTATTCCAATGTACAAAATTATGTTCCCCAACAAAAGTCCTGAGTTTATTCTTACTCATTCCGAAATCTATAAAAAGTTTGGATTACTGCGGTGGGAAGATGGCAAAGACCATGCATTACCACAAGACTATGCCGATATGGTTGGTTGGAAGGAACTGGCATATAAAACAGATTCGGTTTATGCCACGTTACCCGCTCAAGCGCCTACACTTATTCTTTGTGATAACTATGGCCAAGCGGGAGCTATCAATTATTATACAAAAAATAAAAACATAACTGCCGTTTCCTTCAATGCCGATTATATAAACTGGTTTCAACTGAATAAAAAATACATGAACCTGATTCGGATAAAGTCCATAGAAAGCGAAGACAATGAACTGAAAGAAACAAGCCCTTTTTTTGAAAAATCTTACAAAGCAGGCGCTGTAACAAATACGTTTGCAAGAGAATTTGGAACTACTATTTTTGTTTTTGAAAAAGCAAAAATCGATATCAATGAAAGAATAAAAAAAGAAATTAATGAGGAAAAAAACTACTTCCAGCAATAAAGTTTACTGCAAATAATGGCGAGGAAAACCTGTTATTCACACTTTAATTACCATCTTTCGATAGAGCAAAAAGTTTTTCTTACTCTACCGATCATCAGTTTATTCCCATCAAGTTTATTTATTCCTTGTCCGCTTTTGGCGCCATGATGTCTGTTGCCGAGGTAAAAAAATCCATAATTTTATAATATTAAAAAAACAAAAATTATTATGAAAAAATTATTAACCATTGGCATTTTTCTAATGAGTACATTGGTTTCAAATGCCCAGACTGACTCATCTAAAGTTGAGCAATATTGCCAGGTAATTGCCACACCCAGATTGCTAAGCAACAAAGTAACCATTGATATTGATTTTGGCGACGAGAGAAGTTTTTGGCGTGATAACCGTCTTAAAACAGAAGGCGGAAGATTAAAGAAATTTAATACAATTATTGATGCCATGAATTATATGGGAAAGGAGGGCTGGATATTTATCAATGCTTATCCTGTTCGCATAGGGGAAACCGAGATATTTCATTTTGCCTTCAAAAAAGAGTTTCCAAAATCAGCCTTATAAAAAGGCCCTGGTTTGAATTAAACATTCAATTTTAAAACAAAAATCATGAAAATTAAAAAAATACATATTGCCATTTTTACTATGATTTTAATAGGCAGCATGTTTATGAATGCCTGCAGGCCGGTCCGTAGCTTTTACAATACACCCAAGGCCTGGTCGAGTACCAACAAGATAAAATCTCCATTGCCATCTTATGACCCCGCAAAAAAAACAGTGTTTGTTATTGCCGATGCCAAACTAACCGAAATGTTTGATATGCTGGCCCCGTTCTATTTATTCAATGCAACTGAAAAGGCAAATGTTTATATCGTTGCAAAAGATAAAACGCCCATTCTCATAAAAAGAGATCTTTTTGTGATGCCCCAGTTAAGTTTTAAAGAAGTTGATTCTATGAAATTACCCGCAGATGTGATTGTGATACCTGCGTTATCCATAAGAGATGAGCACCAGGATACAGTGCTGATAAGCTTTATTAAAAAACATTTTACGGCTACTACAAAAATGCTTACCATCTGTGATGGCGCTTCAACGGGAGCTGCTACAGGGTTATATGACGGCAAGCCGATTACGGCCCACGCTTCAGATTTTGATGCCATTAAATCACATTTTGATAAACCGCTTTGGGTGCAAAATGTTACCGTTACAAAATCTGGCAATTTATTCAGCACTGCAGGTGTTTCAAATGCAGTGGAGGGCAGCCTGCTGGTAATGGAGGAATTGTTTGATTCAGCAACAGCCAGAAAAGTTGCGGCGGGCATCCACTATCCGTATGCAGAAACCAGGCTGCAACACCAAAGTATAGCATTGAATGGCAGCAATAAATTTGCTGTGGTTAAGAAAATTCTTTTTAGAAATAACAGAGATATTGGTATTTTACTCACCAATGGAATCAATGAACTTACCATGGCCACAATTTTAGACACATACAACCGTAGTTTCCCGGCATCTTTCAGAACATATATTTTGCATGACTCAGTTATTGTAACCAAACATGGCTTATCAATTATCTATACCGGTAAAAACGATATTAAAGGTCTTGATGAAATACACTTTGCAACGCCCGGATCTTTATCAGCTGAAGATGCCGTGTTCTTCAAGGATATTAAAACGGTGAGCTACGATAAAAAGCAGGATGAGTATTTGTTTAACATTTGTTTAAAAAGAATAGAAAACCAGTATGGACATTCATTCGAAAGATTTGTACGAATATCATTGGATTATAATTGATATTTTGAACGAAAGAAATAGTTAGTTTAGTTAATCAAAATAGCAAATCAATGACAGCATCAATTATTGAAATATCCGCGGCTTGCTGTTCATGTTGCACTTCACAATTTAGACCTGATAAAGACGGGGAAAGAAGAGCAGATTGATGTATTGGAAACATAATATCAAAAGGAAATAGAAGACATAGTTAACCGCATTGCAAAGTTTAAAGCTACCATCATTGTAATTGAAAGAAACCCGAGTGAACACGCAAAATACGATTCTCTTTACAATCAATATTTGCAGGGCAACTATAATTTAAGACATAAATGCAAAACCAACGGACAAAATATTGGTTATTTTATGAGCTGGGCATCTGACTTTATTAAATTCATTTTTGATGCTTCCACTTAATACAAATTGCTTAAAGTAAAACTTTGGATAACAAAAGCACAAACGTGAAACATTATAGCTATTTTTATCAGACACTCAATAATGAAATGACAAAAAAAACAATATGCTTGATTGGATTTATTATTGCAAAGTTTGTATTGCAATATGTTTTAGTAAGCCCGGAATATGAATTGCACAGAGACGAATTTTTACATCTGGACCAAGCTCATCATTTAGCCTGGGGTTATATATCGGTTCCACCTGTCACTTCCTGGAT
>JANMGS010000766.1:0-2656 GCA_031374745.1 Ferruginibacter sp.
CGCCACTGGATTAGGCGCAAAAGTTACGGTAGTACCAGCTGGCACACCAGCAGTAGCAGCTAAAGTAATCGTATTAGCAAAACCACCAGTAGCAGTAGTAGGAATAGTAACTGTTAAAGTAGCAGCAGCCGGACAAGCAGAAGTTGTAGGAGTAGTAGCACCAAAATTAAAGTCAGATACTGGCGCAGTCACTGTAAAGTTAGCGTTAGATATATCGAAGAAGATATTACCAACCGCTTCTACTTTTATGCGAGCAGTGGTAGTAGCACCTACAGGAATGGTTAAAGCTTCTGTACCATCATTGGCAGTACTTGCAGCCAAAACTGTTGGGAAAGTAAGTCCACCATCTGTTGAGTAAGTTATCCTTACGTTTGTTACATTGAATGGTGCAGTATTTGTACCTACTACATTCCAAGTTACCGTTTGAGTAGAGCCACCAGCAAAACTTTCGCCGCCATTAGGCGCAGTTACAACAAATGGAGCTGTGCCAGCAACGTTTACAATAAAAGGAGTAGACGTTTGACATCCACCAGAACCTGAAGAAGCATTACCACCTCCACCAGCTCTATTGTCTCTTACACTAAGTTTAAAATTCATGGCTCTAGCCACAGGCGAAAGTGTTTCTCCTTTTAAACCTCCCATGGTTGCAGCAGGATTAGCAGGAAAGCCAGCTAAGATAACAGCTATATCGGGAAAGGTTCTTACACCAGTTGTTTTTGGAATACGAGATTTGAATAACGGAACAGTATTATTGGGGGCTGCAGTTGCTCCAGCATTCCAAGTAGCTGTACCACTAAAATCCCATTGTTCCCAACAGTAGCTTAATGCATCTCCATTGGCGTCAGATGCAGTACCAGTAAGTGTAAAGGGAGTGCTAATGGGGATTGTTACGCCTCCGTTTGGAAGCGGATCTATAACTGGCAATGTATTACCAGTAGGCGTAAAAACACCACAAGTAGACCCACCACCCGTTGTAACGAAATTGCTTATTTCATCGAAACTGATAGCATGAAAATGTGGGTCGCTATTGGGTTGTATATTTTCTGCAGCACAAATGCCTGCATAAGCCTGTATAGTTGTACCGCTGCCTGGCTCATATTTTGTATTATTAGGTGAAGAACCACAACCAGCCATACTGTGGTTTCCTCCAAATTGATGCCCCATCTCATGTGCTACATAGTCAATGTCATACGCATCGCCTGTTGGAGATGGACTTCCCGTTATACCACGAGCTTTGCTGGTTCCACATGGTGAATTTAGTTGAGCCAATCCACCACCACCTGTACTAAAAGTATGTCCAATATCATAATTGTTAAAACCAATATTAGCATCTATTACTACTTGGCTTTCGTTGATCAACGTATTTGCGTTGTTGTTACCATTAAAAGGATCTGTAGCAGCATTTAAATATTCTACTAAATTGTTATTGGCAACCAATATCATTCTAATAGAGACTTCTTTTTCATATACACCAACAACCCTGTTTACCGAAGTAACGATGGCTGCATGAAGAATTGCAGGATTTGTACCTGCAGCTATACCTGGGGCTTGTGCATATTCACCCGTACAAGCTACTGCAAGGCGGTAGGTTCTTAAAGTTGTACCAAGGCAAGCAGCAGAAGTGCTTTCTACGCCACCCGGTCTAGCAACAGCATTTAACACTTGGCATTCAAGCGTGTTTGGTTTAATTAAATCTGTACGGAAATAACTGATATAGTTACTCGTATTCCCCACCGCATATGGGTCTATGTAATAACTACCATTGGTTGTTAATACTTGTGCATGAAAACCTCTTGGGGTATAATCAAAACGAATGGTAGCATAAGGGTCGTCTATTCCTTGCCCAAGAAATGTTTTTATTTCTGGAAATCTTGCCTCCAATGCCGGTTCTTGAATACTACTTTCCCATACGTTGAATTTTGCCATTCTGCCATCTGGCATAGGCAATTCAAGAACTGGAGAAGCCTTGCGATTGGTTACATTTTTTTCGGAAGGTAAAGTCCATAAAAAGCTTTTCATTGATTCCTTGTTTAAGGAAACAGTTCGAAATTTTTGTGGCACAATTACTCTTGTGCCGGCATTTCCTTTTGCAACGCTTTCGCTGATATCAGAAAAAAAACTTTTCTGTGCAAATGTTGACAAGGAAAATAGCATCAAAAAGATGACCAATGTGTGTTTGTAAATTTTTTTCATAATTGTAAAAAATGGTTAATAATTTGGTGGAGACATTGCTCAACTTTCATTTTAAACGCTAGCATTTATAAGACAAAGCGAACAATCTCTAAAAATAAAAATAGTTAATTCCTACTTTTATTTTATTTTTTTTCCCCTTTTCGAAATTCCTATATAAGAAAATCAAATTTTTGCTACAAACTTCGGTGCCATTCTTATAAATAGTATCTTTTTAATTATTTTATAGGGGTAAAAAACTGCCGGAAATCTATATTTATCTTATAAGACTATTCTCTATTACCATACATTTTTTCCTATTGCTATGCTTTTTTATTTAGCACAAAAAAGCCTCCCATTTCTGGGAGGCTTTTATAAAATTAAAGAAGAGAACTTACAATGTTTTCACCACTTTGTTGCTGGCCAATTTTTTGCCATTAGCATCCATGATGTAGACGGTATAAGTACCAGCAGCATATCTGCTCAT
>JANMGS010000767.1:0-2101 GCA_031374745.1 Ferruginibacter sp.
CCTCTTCCACCAACGGCTAAAGCTGCATTGCCAGAGCCACCCACGTAATCATTAAAAAATACGGAAACATCTCTGTTGAGAATGCTGTTGAAATAATTTTTTAGTGAGTCAGCATTTGCAGATTTTCCTGCTAAATTGGTTTGATAATTTGTTAGTGCTTGAAAAAATTTTGTATCTCCTGCTATTGCTCTTAACATAGATACAACCATGGCACCTCTTACATATACTGCACCGCCATAGCTACTATTCCAAATAAGGTTGGAGGTAGTGATGTTGCCATCGGGTATCCATGCACTTACTGTAGAACTTAAGGCCGAGTTTTTTATACTGTTTCTTATTGTGTATGGATTTTGTCCCAATGCTGGTACTAACTCAGCGGCCAATGCTTCGCCATAATTTGCAAAACCTTCTGCAAGCCACAAATCGTTCCAAGTAGCAAAAGTTACATTATCTCCAAACCACTGGTGCATGAGCTCGTGTGCAAGGGTGCTTGTACTTGTGAGCGCATTGGTAGCCATGCCAGAAAAAGTTTGATGCTCCATGCCACCTGCTCCCAGCAATCCATCGTAGTAACCATGCTTTTCATTTTTAAAAGGGTAGTCACTTATTTTGTTGCTAAACGATTGTAATACTATATTCATTCTGTCCATTGCAGTAAGAATGCCGGTAGTAGTAGCTGCAGGTTTTCCTTTGAGTAAATTGTACACTACTTGCACATTTGTGCCACCAATATTTACCGAACGATAATGCCTATCATACTTTGCTACGGAAACGAAAACCAAATAGGAAGCCATAGGGTACCGATTTTTAAATGTAAATGAACGACTCGTTCCATTGATGGCAGAGTCAATCATTTTTCCATTGCAAGCAACCCAAAAAGTATCGGCTGCTGTTGGGGTAGCCCAAGGTACATTTACCGTAATATCAAGCGAATCTATTTTGTCTTGCATATCATGTTTACAAGGCCACCAATCTCTGTCTTCATAAGATTCGGAAAGTGTAGTAATGTAATTTCCTGCACCTGCGTTGGTCGCTTTTTGATAACCTTGTGCTGCACCCGAAACTGCTGGCGGCGTGCCTTGGTAAAAAATGATGAGCGAATCAATAAAATTATTGGTAAGCGTAACACCCAGATTGATGGTAACAATATTGCTTACATGATTGATGTTTGCAGCGGGTAAAAGCAGATTGCGAAATTTAATGGAATCGATGGTTAAGCCACTTCGCAAATCAAAACTTATGGCAGAAACATTGTTTTGTATGGTTTTAAAATTGGTTTGCACAGAACCTTTTATATATTTTACAGCACTATCTGGATTGATACGCCAGTAAATTTTGTGATAGATTACATCAATGTTTGCGCCTGTGCCGCTTGTGCCTGTTGTTTGTGTCTCACTTGGTCTCTGTATGTTTTCTGATACGCCGCTAAATCTACAATTGCTGGAGAGGGAAATTCTATTTTGAGCTTTTAATGCTGTTAAGTTAAAAAGTAAACAAAGACTTATAGCTACCGTTATTATTTTATAGTAACGCAGGTTTATAGGTTTCATATAGGGTATTAAATTTTAAATATTTTTCTTTTCCCGAATTTTCGGTTTAATAGGGAGAAGTAGCCTTAAGCAATTTTTCAGGGCAAAGTAAAGCTAATTTTAGGAACAAATTTTGATTTTAACTTGCTGTATAAATTTACTTAAAAGATCAGATAAAAGAATCATATTGTAAAGAAGATTATGCTAGCAATGTGTAGAACAAAATTGATGAGAATGTTTGTTTTTTCATAAAAAAGTAATTAGCCCAAGCAAATGCATACAGTGGAAACAGTTTCTCTGGCGCTGGATTTTTTTGTAGAAAAAGTAATAGGAGATAAACCAGGATAAGGATTTCGGTTGGTGGGGCAGCTACCTACAAGAAAATGACGCACCCACCAACACCTATTGTTTTGAAACATACCTCACACAATAAAAGCCTCCCATTTCTGGGAGGCTTTTATAAAATTAAAGAAGAGAACTTACAATGTTTTCACCACTTTGTTGCTGGCCAATTTTTTGCCATTAGCATCCATGATGTAGACGGTATAAGTACCAGCAGCATATCTGCTCAT
>JANMGS010000814.1:0-2017 GCA_031374745.1 Ferruginibacter sp.
TACGATACCTATGACTTAACAGAAAATGTATTAAGAAAAGATTACCAACTTTTCACTTTCGATTTAAGTTCTCCAAAATTTATTCCGGCAGCTTTTAAAGCGTTGATAGTAGTAAAGCCAACACAAGGATTTACAGACGAAGAAAAATTAAAGCTAGATCAATATATAATGAATGATGGCAAACTGATCGTTTTTGCAGATCGCTTAAATGCAGAAGTAGATAGCCTTCAACAAAAAAATGAAGTAACTGCTTTTGATAGACAATTACAACTAAATGACCTATTGTTTAATTATGGTGCACGAATAAATGCAGATTTATTAATGGATCTTCAATGCGATTATCTGCCATTTGATGTGAGTGGGAATGGACAATTTGAATTGCTGCCTTGGAATTATTTTCCAGTAATGGAATCCAAAGGAAACCATCCGATAAACAAAGGACTTGGTTTTGTAACAGGCAGATTTGTAAATACAATTGATACGGTGGAAGCAGAAGGCATAGTTAAAACGGTTTTATTAAGTTCGTCTGCAAATGCAAGAACAATTGGCTCACCAGCAATAATAAGCGGGGCAGAAAATGTAAATGCCCCAGAGGATGCTAAATTTAAAAAAAGCAATTTGGCAACAGCCGTCTTATTAGAAGGCAAATTCAAATCATTATTTGCAAATAGGCTATCACAAGCTATGAGCGATAGCTTAGCAATAAACAATCTTGGCTTTTTACCATCTTGTATAAAAAATAACAAAATTATAGTGGTAAGTGATGGGGATATCGTTTTAAATAGTATTGTAAAAAATGGTCCGCTACCCATGGGTATGAATAAATACACTTACGGATCGCAAAAAGAATTTCCATTTGCAAACAAAGAATTTTTACAAAACTGTTTAGCTTATTTGATAAATGATAATGGATTGAGTGCTGCAAAAGCAAAAGATTACACAGCTAAATTATTAGACAATCAAAAAATAAATGAGCAAAAATTATTCTGGCAAATTGTAAATATTATAATTCCCATACTGGTTGTAATCATTTTTGCAATTATATTCCAATGGATGCGTAAAAGAAGCTATACAAAGTAAAATGGATAAACATCAAGTTATATACCTAGTATTTGGCATTGTAATCATAGTTGCACTTATTTTTGACCTAGGGCTATTGAGCAAAAAAAATCAAAAAATAACCATAAAAACGGCGCTTACACAAACTTTTTTTTGGGTAGCCCTCTCTTTTTTATTTTGTGGTTTTATTTGGTGGGAAAATGAAGGGGGCAATGGAAAAATTGATGCTATCTCTTATATATCCGCTTATTTACTGGAGTGGTCACTTTCCATTGACAATATATTTGTTTTCATCATCATTTTTTCTTTTTTTAAAGTAGAGGAAAAAAATTATTCGAGGGTATTGCTTTTGGGGATTTTAATGGCCATTGTTTTTAGAATAATTTTTATTGCTGTAGGAAGCGAATTGGTGGCAAGGTTCGATTGGATCATGTATTTCTTTGGCGTGTTCCTAGTATTTACAGGCATTAAAATGTTTAGCAGCGATGAGGATGATGAGTTTAATCCAGAAACAAACTGGGCATACAAATTATTGAGTAAACTAATGCGCACTACCGACGAAGATGCAGATGGCAATTTAACCATACGAAAAAATGGAAAACTATTTTTCACCAAGCTTGCAATGGTAGTCGTTATGTTAGGGCTAATAGATATTGTTTTTGCTGTAGATTCCATACCTGCTGTATTTTCGGTTATACCTGACCCAAGCAAAAAAATGTTGATTTACTCATCCAATATTTTTGCAGTACTTGGGCTACGCAGTTTATTTTTTCTGTTGCGTGGTGCAGCAAGTAAGTTCGATTATTTACAAGAAGGAATAGCCATCGTATTGCTTTTCATAGGCGTAAAAATGTTATTGCCCATATTTGCCAAAGTAGGCATTCCGCCTGAATACCTACATTTGCCAGCTTGGGTATCATTGGCAGTTATTGTTTTTTGTATTACTGGTTCTATCATT
>JANMGS010000886.1:0-3598 GCA_031374745.1 Ferruginibacter sp.
ACAGCGATTACCAAGTTTCAAGTTACGATTTGGAATGTCCACCTTGGGCTACTACACCTGATACAGAGTTTGAAAAGCAAGATGATTTGGAATTTATTTCAGGCGAATTTGTTTGGACAGGCTTCGATTATCTTGGAGAACCAACTCCATACAACGAAGGCACACCTGCCCGAAGCTCTTATTTTGGAATGGTCGATTTAGCTGGCATTCCTAAAGACAGGTATTATCTCTACCAAAGTAAATGGTCAGATAAACCAATGTTGCACATCTTGCCTCACTGGACATGGCCCGATAGGATCGGGCAAAACGTTCCTGTTTATTGCTATACCAATTATCCAAAAGCCGAACTGTTTGTAAATGGCAAAAGCTTGGGCATACAACAAAAAGACAAGAGCAGTAAGAACAATCGTTATCGTATTATTTGGAAAGATGTGCTGTATGAACCTGGCGAAATAAAGGTAATAGCCTACGATGCAAATGACAAACCTGTAGCAGAACAAGTGATAAAAACTGCAGGAGAGCCATTTTCGATTAAATTAACTGCCGATAAAAATACAGTAAAGTCCGACGGCAAGGATTTGATTTATGTAACGGTTGATATATTAGACAAGCAAGGAAACCTTTGCCCTAGAGCAAGTAATTTTTTGTTTTTTAAAGTAGAAGGTGCAGGCAGGTTAAGGGCACTTTGTAATGGCGATGCTACTGACCAAACAGCTTTTGTTTCTAGTTACATGAATGTGTTTAATGGGAAAATGGTAGCAGTTGTAGAGCCAGGTTTAGAAGCGGGGGAAATAACCATGCAAGTTTCGGGAGGATTATTACAAGCGCAAAAAGTAAAATTGACCACTATATCTGTCAAATAAAATATTGAAAACTATATTTAATTTAAAACAAAATTGTAAATTTTTAAATGTTTAAAGGAGTTATACATATAATTGTTTTTACGCTACTTGTGCAATCAACTATTGCTCAGAATGTACCTAAGCAACCCAATATTATTTTGATATTGGCCGATGATTTGGGCTGGGCCGATTTGCAATGCTATGGTAGTACATTTTATGAAACGCCTAATTTAGATAGACTAGCAATGATGGGCATTCGCTTTACCAATGCCTATGCTTCCTGCCCTGTTTGCAGCCCTACTCGTGCTAGCATTCTTACAGGAAAGTACACAATAAAAACGGGTGTTACAGATTGGATAAAAGGTAGGCAGTATAATGGCAAAGGAGCAGCATATGAAAAAACAGTTGCGCAACCTTTCAATTACTTTCTGCAGCCAGAAGAAGAGACAATTGCAGAATCAGCTTTGAAAAATAATTACAAAACTTTTATTGCTGGTAAATGGCATTTAGGTGAGGAGGAAAAAAATTGGCCCGAAGCAAACGGATTTCAAATCAATAAAGGAGGTTTTAGTAAAGGTTCTCCAGCAGGATTTAAAAATGACACTACAGGAGGATTTTTTACCCCTTACAATAACCCAAGGTTAACTGATGGTCCCAAAGGTGAATACCTTACGAACAGATTAACCAATGAATGTATTTCTTTTATAGAAGAGAATAAAAATGAATCTTTTTTTCTAATGTATTCGTTATATGCAGTGCATAATCCGTTGCAAGCACCTGCCGACTTAATAAAAAAATATCAGACAAAAAAACAGGCTTTGCAAATTCCAGATAGTGTAAGATTCAGAAAACATGAGCCATGGATGAAATTTGAAAAAGGATGGAAAAAACGTATGGTACAAGACAATCCAGTGTACGCAGCAATGATTGAAAATATGGATGAAAATATTGGCAGGATACTTAGCAAAATTGACACACTGGGTTTAAGCGACAATACCATCATCGTATTTACATCAGATAATGGAGGCTTAAGTACAGCTGAAGGTAGCCCTACCAATAATGGCGTATTAAAGGCTGGCAAAGGCTGGCTATACGAAGGAGGTATACGAGTACCATTTATACTCAAATGGTCAAACAAAATCAATGCAGGCCTAGTTTCAGAAATGCCAGTAAGTTCAGTTGATATTTTTCCAACACTTTATAAGGCGATGTATAAAAAAGCATCAATTAATAAAGCAGTAGATGGAAAAGATATTGTTGGATTATTGGCAAATGAAAAAAAGAATATGGGCAGAACCATGCTGTGGCATTACCCACATTATAGCAACCAGGGAGGCAAGCCCGGGGGTGCCATCATAAAAAACGGCTTAAAGCTCATTTTGAATTATGAAGATAAAAGTATTGAGTTGTACAACCTTAAAAATGATGTAGAAGAACGGTATAATATAGCATCAATAAATAAGCGTGTAGCCTCAAAGTACCGAAGGGTTTTAGAAAATTGGTTAAGGGATAATAATGCAAAATTTCCCATCCCCAATCCTTTGTATAATCCTGGTTTTAAATTGGAGGAAACGGCTAAAAGTGAAGAATGATAAATTAAAAAGTAAGAGGAATATAAAAGTAAATTAATAAGAGAAATAGAAATAATTATGGCAATACCAATGATCGAGTCACTTAAAAAAGTTTTTGTTGAAACATATTCAACAGATCCGTTGATTGCAAAATCTCCGGGACGGGTAAATATTATTGGTGAGCATACAGATTATAACGAAGGGTTTGTTTTACCTGCAGCTATTGACAAGGCCGCCTATATAGCAGTATCCCTAAGAAGTGATAATGAAATTCATTTAACGGCATTGGATTTAAATGAAAACTTTACCACATCGGTTGAATCACTACAACCTGTAGGCGATATAAGTTGGCCTAATTATATACTAGGTGCTGCTGCACAGTTTTTAAAGAAAGGTATTCCCTTAAAGGGATTTAACGCCATTCTTACAAGTGACATTCCTATCGGTGCAGGATTGTCCTCATCGGCAGCAGTAGAGTGTGCAACGGTTTTTGCATTAAACGAATTGCTACATGCAGGTTTGAATAGAATAGAGATGGTAAAAATGGCGCAAAAAGCAGAGCATGAATATGCATCTGTAATGTGCGGGATTATGGACCAGTTTGCATCCATGATGGGCAAGGCAAATCATGTAATAAAACTAGACTGCCGCTCATTGGAATATGAATATGTGCCTTTTAAATTGGATGGAATAAAAATTCTTTTACTCAATACAAATGTAAAACATTCATTGGCATCATCTGAATACAACACTCGGAGAAATGAGTGTACACAGGCAGTGCAATGGATTAAGGAGCATATACCCAATGTATATTCTTTGCGAAATGTAACAGAAGCAATGCTGGATAAATATGTGTTACCAAAAGATGAACTTATTGATAAGAGAGCCAGGTTTGTTGTGGAAGAAATAGGCCGTCTAGAAAAAGGCTGTGAGGATTTGCAGCAAGGGAATATTGCAGCTTTGGGGCAAAAAATGTTTGCCACACATGATGGATTAAGTAAAATGTACGATGTGAGTTGCAAGGAACTAGACTGGCTGGTAGACGCCGTTAGGAATAATGAAAATGTGCTTGGCAGCCGTATGATGGGTGGCGGTTTTGGAGGTTGTACCATTAGTTTAGTTAAGGAAGATTATATATACGAACTCATAGCAAAAATTGAACCTGCTTACCATGCAGCAATGGGG
>JANMGS010000023.1:0-2146 GCA_031374745.1 Ferruginibacter sp.
GGAGGAAATCCCGTAACTGAAGAACGAACACCAGGATAAATACCAACGTCTAGGTTATTGATTACACTTGGTCCAGCTTGGTTGCTAACGCCTACTCCTGCTAAGATTCCAAAACGATCTGCTGTTCCTAGAACAACAGGACCAGGTCCCTGTCCTATACCAGTACTAAAGTTCCATACATAATTAGCAGCCAATGCTGTACCTGCAACATTTCTAGCACCGGTAGTTATGGTAGCTGTATACGTCGTATTGTTCAAAAGTAGAACACTAGGTGTAAAAGATGCTGTTGAACCACTATATGTAACCACACCTGTAACGGGTGTTGTACCATTTTTTAAAACAAAGGTTGTAAAATTTATTGTCAACGGATCCATAGGCGTACTGAAAGTAGCCGTAACTACTTTATTTAACGGTACGTTAAGCGCATTGTTTAGCGGATCGGTTAAAATAACTGTCGGCGCAATAACAGTACCGGTTGTAAAAGTCCAGCTATAATTATTTGCCAGTGGAGTACCAGCAACATTTTTAGCTCCAGTTGTTATGGTGGCTGTATAAACTGTGTTGTTAGTAAATGGAACCGCTGCTGTAAATGATGCTATTGAACCTGTATAGGAAACCGCTCCCAAAACAGTAGTTGTTCCCTGCTTAATGGTAAATGTTGTTGCATTAATCGTTAACGGATCCATAGCCATATTGAAAGTGGCAGTTACAATTTTATTGAGTGAAACACCTGTAGCATTATTAACAGGGTCGGTAGCAATTACCAAAGGAGAAACCAATGTACCCGTTGTGAATGTAAATACATAGTTATTAGCCAATGCTGTACCAGCTGTATTTTTGGCACCGGTTGTAATGGTAGCCGTATAAACAAGTCCCGGTAAAAGATTAGAAGTTGGAATAAATGATGCAGTTGTACCGCTATAGCTAACCGCACCAGTAATGATTGTAGTGCCTTGGCTTAAAGTAAAACTTGTTGCATTAATTGTTAACGGATTCATTACTTCACTGAAGTTTGCAGTAATTACTTTATTCAGTGCTACACCTGTTGCATTATTTGCAGGGTCGGTAGAGATCACCGTTGGAGCAGCTAGTGCTCCCGTTGTAAATGACCATACATAGTTACTCATCATCGGTGTGCCTATTAAATTCTTGGCCCCGTTAGTAATGGTAGCTGTGTATATAGTATTGAGTGCAAATGGAACGGCAGGCACAAAATAAGCTATCGTTCCAGCGTATAAAACGGCTCCCGCTACTGCTGTTGTTCCTTGCTTTACAGTAAATGTTGTTGCATTAATTGTCAATGGATCCATTGGCATATTAAAAGTGGCAGTTATTGTTTTGTTTAATGGTACACCCGTTTCATTGTTGGCAGGGTCAGTTACAACTACCATTGGCGAAATGGTTGCGCCTGTGCTGAATGTCCACACATAATCTGCCTGCAGTGCATTACCATTTAAATCCTTCACCGTTGTAGACACTCTGCCTGTATAAGTAGTGTTGCCTGCAAGGTTACCAGAAGGTTTAAAAGTTGCAGTTGTGCCATTGTAACTAACAGTTCCGCTAACTGGTGCAGCACCTTGCAAAGTAATAGATGCCGCCGTAATGGTTGCGGGGTTCATAGCTTCATTAAAAGTTATTGTAATTATTTTGTCAAGTGGCACATTGGTAGCAGCATTTGCTGGGTCTGTAGATAATACCAACGGGCAAACAGAATCAACCTGCACAAAATCGTCTTTTTTGCAACTGCCTAAAATTGCTGCCAGAGATAAGGCAGCAAATGCTGTTGTCAATAATAATTTTCCTTTTGTTTTCATAAAAATTGGTTTATGTGATATAGTATATTTTATTTCGCCGCAAAGGTCACATGTATTCCCGCCCTAATATTACACAACTCTGTAAATGAATTGTATCAATAACACATCTGCTTTTTTCCCATATAATCAACTTGCACCAGAAGTGTGAATAATACATTTTTTAAAAAGAGTTATATAACAAAGGGCTTATTAACCTGACTCAGCGTTTACATTAACCAACTAAAAAATAATTTTAATACCTTTTCTAGGCATTCATTTTGTTCCTCATACATTCGTTAAAACACTGCAACCCTTGAGTCGCCTAGATCTGGTCATTCACCCGGCTTCGGTTC
>JANMGS010000049.1:0-3185 GCA_031374745.1 Ferruginibacter sp.
GGGCGTGAGCCGTTGGAATTTACAGTAGGTGCGGGTATGATGATAGCAGGTTTTGATGCTGCATTACCTGGAATGAAAGTGGGCGATAAAAAAACAATTAATATTGCTGCAAAAGATGGCTATGGCGAAACAGATGAAACAGCCATTATTGAATTTCCAAAAGAGAATGTACCTGCAGATATTAAATTGGAAGTAGGGCAACACCAAACCCTAACGAACGAGCAAGGACAACCTTTTCCCGTAGTTGTAAAAGAAATAACAGAAGATTTTATCATTTTTGACGCCAATCATTTTCTTGCAGGAAAGGAATTGGTTTTTGATATAGAGTTGGTGGAGATTGGAGAATAATTAACAATGAATAATTAGTAATGAATAATGCCCACGTTTTGTAGCGTGGGCTTTTTGTAGGAATTCGCCTGTGGCGAATTCTTTTTAGGTCTGAGATGACTTCTCTTTAGACCTGTTGCGATTTTTTTCGATATATAGCTTTTTTGTAACTGATAAAAAAAGGCTTAGTGTTTGGCATATCATCCTACACTAAGCCTTCTCTACATTGTCCTGCTTTTTAGAAGCAATTCTTTTTCTTGTTATTGTTTTGCAATAATAATATTTTCTATTAGCTGAGATATAGGCCTTGTTGCCATGTCGTAATTAGACAACACAATCACGGTATATCCCAAATCTGGATAAATGTCTATATTGCCATCTACACCTGGCGCCCCACCGTTATGTCCTATCATTCGGATGTTGTTTTTAAATGATTCTCCAAAACCATCAACAAAATTGTTTTTACTTTGCCAATATCAGGTGGTAAATTTTTTCCATTCTTGTTAATGTTTTTTGAATAGCTAAAACAGCTAATTAGCAAAATGGAAAATAAGGGGAGAATTAATAAATTTTTCATCTGATTAAATTGTGGTTTTAATAATTTGTATTAGTTTATTTTTGGTATCGATGGTAATTATATGCTCTTTAAAAAAGTCGTACCCAAAATTAACTGCAAAGAAAAAGTCACCCGTTACTAAATTAATTTTTGGATTAGAAATCTTATAATTTCCAATTTCTATATCTCCATCTAAATCGGCTTTGAAAACATCAAAATCTCCCATAGGAGTACGACCTTTATTAGACAAAACAGGCTTTGTTTTTAATTTATAAATACTATCCCAACCTTTTGGTATAGATATATAGCCAGCCCCACCACAATCAAAATGTGCTAAAACTTCTTTGTTATTCAGTTTTACTTTAGCTTCTAAAATGTCGTCAAGATTTATTGGAATGGTATTTGGCTGTTGTAATAAACTACCCTTTTGCAAAATTATTTTACTGTTTTTATAGTCTAATGTAATCATATACCCCACAAATGTTTGCATACCAACAATGCCTACCACTTTATTGGACAAAAGCATTTGCCGAGGCATTTTAATGGCATTTTTATTTTTTAGGGTCAACCCCTCAAACCCTATTTTAGGTATAATTACTTTTTCTTGAGTGCCTACAAATTCTCCTTTGGGAGTTATTATTGTATCTAGTCCAGAAATTTTATATTTATATTGATTGGCTATACTATCTAACAACATGATACCTTCAGTACCTGTATCAAATATGAAATTATATGTTACATTTTTAGCTATTTGAGCCTTTATGATAATCAAATTTCTATCCATTGTAAATGGAATTTCAATTTGCTTGTTTTTTTGTGCATAAGTAGCTGTAGCAGTCAATAAACTTAGTACAAGGAATAGTTTTTTTTTCATTTTTTTTATTTGCAGTTAATAATTAATTTTTCTAATTGTATTTTCAAATTCTTTATCTCTCCGCTTGTTAAACCTGTAAGCGCTTGCTTTCTATTTTCAGTAACAATAGGGTAGATATCTTCGATCATTTTGATACCTTTTTTTGTAATTTCCAATTCAAACTTTCGCCTATCGGTCGTATTAATTGTTCGATTTACATATTGTTTTTGAACCAATAACTCAATAATTCTTGTGATAGAAGCAAAATCCTTGAACACCAGTTCAGCAATTTGATTTTGTGAAAGAAGTCTGTTTTCTTGTAAAGTTTTTAACACAAGCCATTGGTCTATGGTGATATCATAACCTTTTTTAAGAATTTGGGCTTGAGCAAATTTTCTATAAACTTTAATTGATTTTTCTAAAGTGTAGAAGAGCACTTCGTCTAATTTTTCCATTCTATTTTTATTATTTGATGTAAATATAATTGATATATCAAATAAAATGTCTCATTTAACTTTTATTTAATTATTAAGAATGCAATAATCTTGGTTTAGATGATTTATTACGAATTGAAATATTTGCGATTTTTTTTAACCTTACCCTTTAATTACACACATTGGCTACGCCTCAAATTTGTGCTGGTATCGAATTCAGTTATGTAATGTACTTTTCAGCATTGCTTTTATGGGCAATTCCAATAACTTTTTAAGGAAAGTATCTTTTTATTGTAAACGTATACTCGCTTTCGAGAGAAATAAAAAAAATTATAGCATATACCCAGATGCACTTTTCTTGCGTACCAGCACAATTTTTCTTATTTTCAAAAGCCATTCCTTAATTTCACCACTTCAAACAAAACTTCATGATAAATATAAATAAGGAAGCGCTCGTAGAAAGATTTATGCGTTATGTTCAAATAGACACACAGAGTGATCCGGAAAGTAGCTCTTTTCCTACAACCGAAAAACAAAAAGACCTGAGTAATGTGTTGGAAACAGAATTGAAAGCGATGGGGCTAAGCAATGTGGAGCTAGATGAATTTGGATATGTGTATGCTACCGTGCCCGGCAATAGTGAAAAGCAACATATTCCTACAATATGTTTTTGCAGCCATGTAGACACTGCACCAGATTGCAGTGGTACCAACGTAAAGCCATTGCTACATAAAAATTATGATGGCAGCGATATACAATTGCCAGATGATGCAACACAAATATTATCAGTGGCAAAATCGCCTTATTTAAAAGAACATATTGGTGGCGATATCATTACCGCTAGTGGCAATACCTTGCTGGGTGCAGATGATAAAAGTGGTGTAGCAATTATTATGCAAGCAGCGCAATTTTTAATAGATAACCCAACCATTAAGCATGGCGATATTAAAATTGTATTTACACCCGATGAAGAAGTAGGAAAGGGTGTGGCTAAAATAGACATGCAAAAAGTAGG
>JANMGS010000052.1:0-3777 GCA_031374745.1 Ferruginibacter sp.
CTAATGTAAGACCTATATCTAAAATGGATTTTACACCTGCAGAAACAACGGCAACAGATGTTTGTGCCATTTCTGTGAGGTCTGCAGAAATATCCATACTGCTAGCAGCACCTCGATGCACACCTCCAATACCACCCGTTACAAAAATAGAAATACCAGCAATAGATGCTATTCGCATGGTAGCGGCCACAGTGGTAGCGCCATTTAAATTTTTGCTAAGCACATAGGGCATATCCCTAATGCTTACTTTCCATACATTGTTGGCATTTCCAAAAAATTCCAATTGCTCAGGTGAAAGACCCACAAAACATTTACCATTCATAATGGCAATGGTGGCTGGTGTGGCGCCATTGGCCCTCACCATTGCTTCTACTGCAAGCGCTGTTTGTACGTTTTTGGGGTAGGGCATACCATGCGAAATGATGGTAGATTCTAAAGCTACAACTGGTTTGCCTTGTAGCAATGCCTGTTCAACTTCTGGCAAAATTTGTATAAGCGGATGACTCATTATTCTTCGTAATATTTAGAAACCAGTTGTAATAATTTTTCTTGATTGAGGTGTGTGGCAATAGCTCCTTTTACCTGTAATATTTCGGCAGATAAAGTATGTGCTGTACGAAGGCTGTTCAAATTATCTTTTCCAAAATATTTGGATAAGATAAATCCGCTTACAGAACCATCGCCTGCGCCTGTACAATCCACCACATTTGCATTGGGTGCATTTAGCTGAAGGGTTTCAGTTTTCTTATACAATGCAGAGCCATCAATACCTTTGTGCAGCCATATATATTGTATTCCTCTATCAAGCAATTCTTTTATTTGATCATCTATGGTTATGGCGTCAGCGCTACACAATGCAGGTAGTTCATCTTCATTGGGCGTAATCAGATACAATCCATTAAAATTTGCAGTAGCTATTTTTTTTGCCGGCGGAACAGATACTGGTTCAATAATCATCCTTATTTTGTGAATATTGGTAAACTGTATGAGCCAGTTTATAGATTCCACGCTAATATTGGCATCTACCATTACGTAAGCGGCTTCAGATAAAAGCAATTCTTGTTCTTGTAAATATTCTGGTGTAATAAGGTGTAAAGCAGCATTGGTTAATAGGGCGGTAAACATGGAACCATCTGTATTGATGATGGCAGTATATTTTCCTGTAGGCACCTGTGCTGTAATAGATGCATCCAGTTTCATACCTGTATCTGTACAAGTTTTTTTTAGCCATTCGCCATCTACATCATTGCCAAAAACAGATATGAGTTGCACCGGAATATCCAATAATGACAATTGGTGTGCAATATTTCTAGCTACGCCGCCAGCGGTACGGGTAGAACTTACTTCGTTGGTAGTATGCATCAGCATTTTTTCTCTTGCATGAAAGAGCTCATCTACCAAGGCAGCTCCAATGCAGATAATAGGTTTTGACATAGGCGTAAAAGTAAGGAATGTTTTTTAAGCTGTGCAGCTATATTATACATTCTTAAGTCTACTATTTATATTATTTTCAATAAAATTGAAATAACGTTGTTTTTATTAAGCTTACCTAGAACGATTAATATGAAGAAATGGATAATCATTTTAATTTTATTAATAGAAGTTCCCGCAAAAATATACGCACAACAAAAGTTGAAAGGAACCATATTAAATGATGATGGTAGTCCAATTGCTAATGCTTCTATTTCCTGTAAATTAATGGGAACTTTGTCAGATAATAATGGACATTTTGTACTAAAAATTTCTAAAGACTGCAACAGTATTTCGATTAAAGCGGTTGGATATATATCTAAAACTATTACAATAGCTTCATTTGATACAATTCTAGTTGTGTTGCAAAAAGTACAACAGGAATTATATGAAGTAGTTGTAGTTAGCGGATATGGAAAAAGAGGTATAAAGGGTAAGATATCATCTACAAAAAATAGTGGGTTAATAAATGATAAACCTTCGGAAAATAAATTTATAGTTACAACTTGTGAGCCAGTTTCTACTTTTGGGGTGGATGTAGATAAAGCATCTTATAGCCATTTACGTAGGCAAATAAATGAAAACGAGCATGTAGATGCTAATAACATCAAGATAGAAGAAATGATTAACTATTTTGATTATGATTATTTGCCTTCAACCAACGCTAACCCATATTCTTTGTACTCAGAAATTACAACTTGCCCATGGAATCAAACTCATGAGATATTAAAGATTGCGTTCAAAGGAAAAATTGAAAGTCATGAAAATTATACACCTGCACATTTTGTGTTCTTAATTGATGTATCTGGTTCAATGAATGGCGCTGATAGATTAGATTTGGTTAAAGAATCTTTTAAATTGTTGTTGGATAGTTTAAACAAGGAAGATTTGATTTCAATTGTAACTTATGCTGGTAAAGCAGGAATTGCACTAGAAGCCACTAGTGTAGAAAATAAGAGACAGATATTTTCTGTAATTGATAATCTTGTGTCTGGAGGAAAAACTGCAGGTAGTAAAGGAATTAATACTGCATATGATCTTGCTGAAAAATATTTTATAGAAGATGGAAACAATAGGATAATATTGGCAACAGATGGCGATTTTAATGTAGGCGTTACTAATTATAAAGCTTTGGAAAAATTAATTACAGAAAAAAAGAAAACTGGTATTTACTTAACTGGCCTTGGATTTGGTACTGGAAATTATAAAGACGAGGTAATGGAGATTTTAGCAGATAAGGGTAATGGTAATTATTACTACATTGATAATCTTGCTGAGGCTAAAAGGGTTTTGCAAAAAGATTTCAAAGGCACCATAAATACAATAGCAAAAGATGTAAAACTACAAGTAGAATTTAACGGAATTATAGTTTCTGGTTATCGATTGATTGGATATGAAAACAGGCTATTGAATAAGGAAGATTTTAAAGACGATAATAAGGATGCTGGAGAGATTGGAGAAGGACATGTTGTGACAGTTTTGTATGAAATCATTAGGGCAAATGCTGCTACAAATGATAATATGTTGGATACTGCTAAATGTTCTAAGCTTCTATCTAATGTTGGGGCAAATATACTAGCTACATTAAAAACAAGGTACAAATTACCTGACTCCAATAAAAGTGTAAAACT
Source organism: Ferruginibacter sp. (assembly GCA_031374745.1). GTDB lineage: Bacteria > Bacteroidota > Bacteroidia > Chitinophagales > Chitinophagaceae > Ferruginibacter. Next base: position 3,102 of record JANMGS010000052.1, read on the forward strand.
TGATCATATTTTACCAACAAACACAATTGCATTTGAGCAGGCAACGCATAACACTAAATGGGCAATTATTGTTGCAATGCTTGGTATGTATCTTAAGGATTCTCCATATTTGGAAAATGTAGAATTTAGTGAAATTTTAGAACTAGCAAAATTAAATATTGATTATAAGAATGAAAAAGAAGTAGAGTTCAATCAATTGTTGGATAAATTAAAAACGCAGGATTGATTACTTTTTCTAAGAGAATTTCAATGAAGCACAATATGTTTATTTGGAATTTTTATTGAGCATCTACAAAAATAGCTAATACTTCATTTAGCATGATAAGTATGTTCTGTAAACCTGTTCCATCCTTTTTTTACTTTAGATTCTACCGCCCAATGTATGCTTCCGTCATCGGCAGGCCAATAGATCATTCTGGCAATACCTGCGGGCATTTTTGCTTCAAAACAAATGGCATCTGGGTGTATATCTTTTCCATCCGATAGATAGCCCTCCGACCTTTTTCCATCCGATGTAAAAGACCAAAAGGAAAGTATATTGTCTGTAATACCGTAAATGGCTACTTCATTGTACGAGCCTTTACCAAATTCCCACGAAGCCTTTAGTTCAATATATTTACCCCCAAGGATGCTGGTAAAATTTCGGGTGCATTTCAGTTTACCCATCGGCGAATCA
>JANMGS010000066.1:0-4285 GCA_031374745.1 Ferruginibacter sp.
CACCGATAATGTTATTGCTGTGAGCATTATTCTTTTATGCAACAAATAATTTTTGCTTTTAATAGTAACCAAGCCAGCAACCAATAGCAAGGCTACCAATGAATTTACAATGGCATTAAAAGTTGCAAACACATGTACATTAAAAGGCAGGTTAAGGTCGAGTTTTATTTTGCTAAGCAGTGCTACAGCAAGGAATACAACAATAGAGACTGTCCATATAAAAATTTTGGCTTTGCCATCATTTTTTTGTAAAGTTGGTTCTAACATTAATAGGGGAGTTTTTGTTTTCTGTTTTTATTGAGTATACCCATTGCTAGCATCAAAATACCAATGGCCACAAAAATTACTGGTAGTATAGGAATGAAATCTCTAAAAATAGAGGGTGCTTTTTTATTTCTTTCTATCAATACTGTTGGAATATCTTTTGCAAGTTGGGCAAGTTTTAGGGTATCAAAACCATTGTACCAGCCTCTTACAATTCTGTTTGTATCCAACAGGAAAAAATTTTCAGTATGAGGAAAGGCTGTGTCTGCTCCAACATCGGCAACATTTGCTTTCATTTCTTGCAAAGCGAAGTCATAAATTTCTTTTTTATTACCCGTTACAAACCACCAGCTATCGTGGTTGGCTTTGTATTTATCTGCAAAGGCCCTCAGCCTAGGTACGCTGTCCCTTTCTGGATCGATACTAATAGATAAAAATTGAACTATGGTATCGTTTTTTTTATAGGAATCTTGCAAGCGTTTCATATTACGAGCAAGCCCTGGGCAAATACTTGGACAGCTGGTAAAGAAAAAATCAACAACAATTACTTTTCCCTTTAAATCGTTTAAGGAAACTTTTTTACCAAGCTGGTTGGTAAAATTTATATTTTTTACCTGATGCCAAATGGTATCATCCACTTTTTTTCCTCTTTTTTCTATTGTTTGTACGCTGTCGTAAAAATATTTACGAGGCATATGTACTGCATCTTTGCTAAAATATTTTACCATCCAATATCCAGTCATTGGCAATAAAATGGCAAGTAATAAGGCTAGAAAAGATTTTTTATTCACGTTGGTTTTTTATTTGGAAACTATCAAGTTTCTTTTAGAAGAAACGCAAAGATAGCCCATATGGGATTTTTTTTGTACAAAAAAATCAAATAAAAAGCCATCATTTGTATATGATGGCTTATAAAATAATTAAAACTTTTTTATGGCTTTGCATTTTCCTTAATAGGAGGAGCTGTTTTTTGCACGTTTTCTATGCTTGGTCTGCTACCGGCATTTGTGTTACGCATATTTTTCCAGCTATTTCCATCCCACAAAAATGCGATGATGAACCATACAAACAGTACCAATGGCACTGTAATGGTCATTATTAAATTTCTAACCTCATCACCTAAATGCATAAAAACAGAAACAATGTAATATGCCTTTAATAAGGTGAGTACACCAATTACAATCTTAGTAGAAAGTACCGCAAAATGCGATATTTCATGCCCTTTAAAATAAAGAAACAAGCCAAGCGCTAGCTCTATTATTGTAAGTAAAGAAAGCACCCAGAATATTTTCCATATTCTTCCTGTTCCTTCGGAGTGTCCGTGTGCATGTCCAGCTTCTGCTGCTATTGTATGTTCGCTCATATAAATTAGATGTTAGATGTTAGACGTAAGACTCAAGACCTTTTTGTACAAACATCATTTTAATAATAAACTTTATTTTTTAATGTACTTATCTCCATACTGAATACTAAGTACTCAATACTTAATACTATACTAGATAAAAACACAAGAATACAAATACCCAAACCAAATCCACAAAATGCCAATATAAACCAGCCTTCTCTATCATTTCATAATGTCCTCTTTGGTCAAAATGTCCCAACTTGGTTTTGATATACATAATAATATTAATAACTACTCCACTAAATACGTGAAAACCATGGAAACCTGTTATTCCAAAAAAGTAACTACCAAAGGCGGGGCGGCCTACATTATTTACGTGTAAATCTGAAGTGCTAATCATTTTTGCCAAAGCATCGTTGGTCATTGCTGCCGTATTGTGTGCTGTATGTGCCGCCTCTGTACCTCCATGATGCAATGTATTGGCAATACTTACCAGTTGGTCGTGCGGCGTTTTTTGTAGTGCAGCTAGCATGGCATCGTGTGTTGCTGGCAATCCCCAAGGATTTGAACTTGCCGTAGTTGGCATTACAGAAAGTGTGCCGTCATTCAACAAAGCAACATGCTCTCCTGTAAGTAAATGCGTCCACTCCCAAGCTTGGCAACTTAAGAAAGCTGCACCACCAATGATGGTTAATATCATGTATTTCTCTACTCCCTTTCTGTTCATATTATGCCCTTCGTGCACGGCAAGAACCATGGTTACAGAACTAAAAATTAGAATAAAAGTCATTAAACTTACAAATGCTAAAGGTAGATTTGCACCATGTCCTGCAAAAGGGAATGCATTAAAAACTTTATTAGGATCTGCCCAATCATTTACACTAAACCTTATGGTACCATAACTTATAAGGAATGCACCAAAAGTAAATGCATCACTCATTAAGAAGTACCACATCATCACTTTACCATAACTAGCATTAAACGGACTTCTGCCGCCGCTCCATGATTTTGTGTTTGTTTGTATTGCTGCTGTAGCCATAAAATTCTATTTCCGTATAATAAATTTAATATATTCTTTTTATCAATCTAAACATGAAGGTACTTCGTACCTAAAAGAGATAATTGTAACTATCTTACAATGTAAAAGAAGAACCCCAATAATACCCTATTCAAACTTTGGGGTAGCGTAAGCTGTATTGCGTTACCTCTTTTACCAAACTTCTCATTCTCCCCCAAAAATATTCTACTCTCTAATTAATCTACTTAATCATCAACAAAAAAACCAGTAGATATATCCAAAGAATATCTACAAAATGCCAGTATGTATTCATTAGCTCTACAGGTACAATGCTGTAACTTCTTTTCTTTGTACTAAAAGCCATCAAACTCATTACCAATAAGGTAATTACGCCACCAATGACATGAAGACCGTGTAACCCAACAATTATATACAAAAAAGAATATGATACATTTCCTTGTAATGTAATCCCTTTTTGCCACAACTGCTGAAAGCCTATTACTTGTAAGGTTACAAAAATTACTCCCAATATCAATGTGCCAAGCATCATTAATCTATAACGACTCATAGCCCTTTCTTTAAAGGAACGCACTGCCATCATTATTGTAAAACTACTCAATACAATTGCTACCGTGCTGTACCAAAAAGCTACAGGCAAATCAAATGTTTGCCAATTTGCTTGATTTCTTTTTACAATGTATGCACTCGTTAGCCCCGCAAACATCATCAAAATACTAGCTATAGCCACCCATAAAGTAAATTTATGGGGATGTAATTTTTGTTTTTTATCCATTGCCACGTTAGTATTGAGTACTAAGTATTGATTATTAAGATTGTTCATCACTAATTCAAACTTTATTTCCTATACTATTATTAAAATATTTTCTTTTTCTTTAAGCGAGTTATTTCCTCTAAAAATCGAGCATTAGCTTCGCTTTCTCACCAAAATTTATTACTGCATAACAGCTTAGTTGGTTATTCAAATGATAATCACGATTGCACCTTATCTGCCCATAAAGCCAAGAACACAATCATCAAATAAAAATAAGAACTAAACATTACCTTTCTTGCGGCTGGTTTATCCATTTTTATATACAACAAAACACTTGTATAAACCATCCACAAATTACACGCTAACACAATCCACATACTCGTTTGCCCACACAAATGATAAAAATAGGGTAGTACACCCACTGGTATCATCATAGCACTGTACATAATCGTTTGGAGTGCTGTAAACTTCGTAGGACCTTTGTCCCCGGGTAATAATTTAAAGCCGGCTTTGGTATAATCTTCGTGTGCCAGCCATGCAATAGCCCAAAAATGGGGAAACTGCCAAAGAAATTGAATACCAAATAATACCCAACCTCCCACACTAAAATTATCTGTAGCTGCTACCCACCCAATTAAACAAGGCAGCGCACCAGGTATAGCTCCCATTAATACAGCTATAGAGTTTACTTTTTTTAATGGCGTATAAATGAAACCATAAATGAATAAACTTGCCAATCCAACCAAAGCACTACTAAGGTTAAAAAAATACCACATCATTCCCACGCCCAGCAATCCAGTTACAAAAGCAAAAACATATCCTTCTGCTACACTCATTCTTCCACTTGCTATTGGTCTGGCTGCGGTACGTTTCATTAGGGCATCGG
>JANMGS010000097.1:0-2783 GCA_031374745.1 Ferruginibacter sp.
AACTTTTTTCCAGCAGCAAGTTTTTCTTATAGTTATAAAAGCAACCACAATCTACAGTTAAGCTATAACGGCAATACAAGCCAACCAAGCCTTAATGATCTACAACCTTTAAGAAACAATACAAACTTCTTTAATCAATTTATTGGCAACCCAGATCTTAAACAATCTTTCACCAATAGTTTTAGACTTTCACATAATAGCTATAACTTTTTAAAAGAAATGTCCACCTACCAATCTATAAACATTAGAACAGCAAATAATGCTATTGTTTATAGCAGATTAACAAACTTAGACAGTGGTAAAACAATTACAAAACCAATAAATACAAACGGCAACATCTCCATTAATTTTTATGGCGGCACATGGTTTAAAATAAAAAAACTGAACCTACAAGCGGGTGTCAATCCAAATGTTGGCTTTAATAAAATTACCAATATCATCAACAATATAAATAGTTTTTCAAGAACCTTAAACTCGGGTTTGTCCCTTTCCCTATCTAAATCTGCCGATAAAAAATATGATGTCAGTATATACAACAATTTTTCTAACAACAGAAATACCACCACACAAAATAAGGAGATTAAAAAATTCAACACCTATAATTTAGAATTATACGCTACTATTTATTATAAAAAAACCTGGTCAATATCTACAGATTACAATTATTTTGTTCGTCAAAAAACGCCCGACTTTCAAACAAATTTGAGCAACCAACTGTGGAACGCCAAGCTTCAAAAAACATTTAAAAAAGATGCCTTTACAGCTTATATAATGATAAGAGATATTTTAAATCAAAACATAGGTATTACTAGAAGGTTTAATGAAAATAGTATATCGGAAGTGCAAAACGATAGGCTTAAAAGATATGGTATGATTGGATTTACTTGGAACTTCAAAAACAAATCAACAGCAGCAGCAAAATAAATTTTAAAAAATATACATGAAAAAATTACTCTTTTTAATAGTCTACCTGATATTTGCAACCACTAACTATGCACAACAGTTTATAGATAAGGCTGTAATTGAATATGAAGTAACCACCAATATAAAAAAAACAATGTGGAGTGGTAGCTGGGCAGAAATGCTAAAAGAAAATATGTCTGATTTTAAAACGGCTTATTACAGTTATACTTTTGCAGATAATAAAAGCCTATTTAAATTTAGCAGATGGAGCGATAAAACTAAAATACCAAAATGGTACAAAGAGGGTGATGAAGAAAATATATGGTACTTTGATTTTAATAGCAATAAAGTAAATGTACAAAAGCAAATACGTGGCACTAATTTTATTATAGCAGATAGCATTCCTTTTATTAAGTGGAAACTTACCAATGAAAGCAGAGAGATAGCAGGTTTTAATTGCCGAAAGGCAATTGGTAAAATTATGGATAGCGTATATGTGTTTGCTTTTTATACCAATGAAATTACTATAGCAGGAGGTCCTTGTTCGATAAGTGGATTACCTGGTATGATTTTGGGGCTTTCTATCCCAAGACTTTACACATCTTACATTGCAACTAAAGTATCTGTAAACAATGTGAGCGTAACAGACATAAAACCGACTACAGCAAAAAAATATTATAACTACGTTGGTTTAAAAAAAATAATAGAGGAAAAAACGAAAGATTGGTTTAGTGGTGGCGATGAAGAAGAGGCAGAAGAAAACCTTAAAATGAAAAACCTTTTTTTGTGGAATTCATTTCTGTGAATTGTCTTTGCAAAATCATAGGCTAAATATTTAAAAGTCATTTGTAATCATACCTGCACCGTTTTCCATTTCCCTTTTTTAAAGAAATACCAAGCAGCTAAAGCCAAAACCGTTTCTGCTGTTGGGATAGCAATGAATGCACCTGTTGGCCCCATCTCATAATAGATGGCTAATACCCAAGCCAGTGGTATTTGTATCATCCAAAAACAAACAATGTTTATCCAAGTAGGTGTTTTAGTATCGCCCGCACCATTGAGCGATTGTATCATAACCATGCCAATGCCATAAAAAATATAACCAAGCCCAATAATTTGCAATGCATAGCTACCGTAGTTTAGAATCTCTGCATCGCTTGTAAAAATACTTATAATTGCTTTTGAAAAAAACACAAACAGCACAGTTACCAAGCCCATAAAAAACACATTGTACTTTGTAGTGAGTAATACAGATTTTTGTGCACGCTCGGGTTGTTTGGCTCCAAGGTTTTGCCCCACCAATGTGGCAGCGGCATTGCTCAAACCCCAAGCTGGCAAAATAAAAAACACCACATTCCGAATAGCAATTTGATATCCTGCACTGGCATTTGTACTGCCGGTTTTAGAAACGATATAAGCCAAAATTATCCAGCTGCCACTTTGAATAAAAAACTGAAAAGTAGCTGGCGTGGCTACATTCAATAAGTTCTTTATGATGGGCCAATTCCATCTGAAATAATTTTTCACCAACTCTATTGTCCTTCCTTTTTTAAATAAATGATAACACTGGTAAGCTACGCCAGATGTTCTGCCAATTACTGTCGCAATAGCAGCACCTTTTAAGCCTAATGCAGGTACTATGCCTACACCATAAATTAATATCGGGCAAAGAATAATATTTACTCCGCTGGCTATCCACAAACTTTTCATTGCCATGGCAGCATCGCCAGCGCCTCTAAAAATGCCATTTATTAAAAACAACAAAATAATAGCAGGGCTGCCTAAAAACATGATTTTTGTAAATATGGCTCCTTGTTGTATCACTTCATCTTTTGCGCCCATCATTGCCAAAATATTAGGCGCATAAAAAAAGCCAACTA
>JANMGS010000138.1:0-8405 GCA_031374745.1 Ferruginibacter sp.
TGCCCTTGTGTATTATTACCCCATCCCCAAAGTGTTCCATCGTTTTTAATACCTAAAGTGTGGTTCCCATCAGTAGCACCCTTAACTATTAACCAATTATTATCAGTTCCGATTTGTGTAGGTATGTTTTTTTGAACTGTAGTTCCATCACCCAACGCCCCATGCAAATTAAAACCCCAACCCCACAGTGTTCCATCATTTTTAATTGCATGGCTTTGTTCAACCCCACCAGATATTTGACTCCAATTTATTTCAAATCCTATTTGAATCGGGAAATTTCTTGAAATATATGTTCCATCTCCAAGCCCACCAGTCACATTCCATCCCCAAGACCACAATGTTCCATCATTTTTTATCGCTAAAGAATGATATGCTCCTGCAGAAATTGCTTTCCAGTTTGTTGAGGTTCCTATCTGAACTGGGGTAAGTTTTATAATATTAGTTCCGTCACCAAGTTCGCCATAAGTATTATTACCCCAAGCCCAAAGTGTACCATCAACTTTTAAAGCTAAAACATGATCTCTGCCAGATGTAACTTGAAACCAATCATTATCAATGCCAACTTTTGTAGGTATACTTTTATTTACCGTTGTACCATCCCCCAATTGACCATAATTATTTAAACCCCAAGCCCATAAAGTACCATCTGATTTAATCCCTAGAGTTTGATCTCCTGAGTCAATTATTTTCCAACATTGTGCAGTCGTAATATTAAACTTAATTAAAAGTAGAAATAACAAAATATATCTATAAATAATTTTCATCTTGATGTTTTTTATTCCTTCACAAATCTCACACTAACCCTTTCCCCATTTATTTCACTCACAAACAAATAGGTACCCGCAGCTAGTATGGCTATATTTTTACTAATTTTATTTATCCCTTTTTGCAATTGCATGTTACCTGCTACAACTACATTGCCCATTGTATTTATCATTTTATAGGAAACATTGGTTGATATTTTACTTTCCAAAATAATATTAGCCGCTTCTTGTACAGGATTTGGTGCAATCACAATAGCTACATTATTGTTTGCTTTTATTACCAATTTTACAGTAGGTGAAAAACTTACTTTACCATCTTTTGCAATGGCTTTTATTCTGTAATAATTTATTGCACTCGGGTTATTATCTTCTGCCCAATAATTATTTTGTGTGGTGGTATTTCCTTTGGACAATACATCACTTGTTTTATTAAAAACAATTGCATCTATACTTTTTTCCACTTCAAATTTTGCATTATTGTTTTCTTGTAAAGCGCTCCATTGAAGCATTACATTATTGTTTAATTGCTTTGCAGAAAGTTTTAAATCATTTACTGCAAGTACGCCAGTACTGCTCCATATAAACCAATGTTGAGATGTAATTTTTGCACCGCCACTTGCGCTACCATCGGTACCTGTCCAGCTCGTAAAGCAACCTGCACTTGTGCCATCATAATAAATTTGTCTGCTTAAAATATATGTTGTGTTAGGGCTTACATTATACTGCCTATAATTTACACTCGGATTAGAACCTGTGGGAACCGAGGGAATTAAAGTAGGCGTTAAAAGATTAGTACCACATACACCTGTTGTTTTCTCAATTATTTTATAGTCTTGGCACATTGCGTTACAGGTATTTCTTACTTGGCAAATATTTATTGCGCTTAAAGTTATCGTAGATGCTCCTGTAGTAAATTCTGTAGAAAATTCATGCTTTATTATTCCTGTACCATTTAGCATCATATTATTTGTACGCATATCTTGCCATGCTACTGGTATTGTAGGCTGGCCAAAACCGCTTTGCGTAGCTAGATAACTATTGATAGCCGCATCTGCTGCCCCTTGTGTTGCAAATATTGTTTTGTTACAAGATGTACCTGCTTTTGCTTCGCTACAATTACAAGGACTTGCAATATCTATTGCTTGGATGGCTCCTGCACCTGTGCATGGGTCGGGTATTTGCGCTTGCGCATTTATCGAAAATAAAATAACGGCTAAGCTGAATATTTTTTTCATTTTTGTAAGTTTATCGCTGGTGATAATTTTACTGCCTCAAGTACTTTAAGTGTATATGAGGCAGTACTTTTATTTATTTATTTTGATATTACTTGGTACTGCATTTAATAATTGCGCATCTTCTTTACTTGGAGCATGCATTCTAAATTGTGGGTGTCCGCCATCAGGCTCAAAAGTACCGGTAGGTAAGCTATTTTCGCCATTGCCACCAGGGCATTGTGTAAAGGCTACTCTTACAATCTGCGAGCACTCTTCACATTTATTATTGCGATAAGTAATTTTTATATACAGTACTACTTTTATACAGCAACAACTTAAAGGATTAGTACCTGGTACTTTTATGCTCAAGTTTAAGTTGGTACCCATGGCTATAGCTGTGGGTGTAGTTGCACTAAATACAACTTCTCTAGAACTATTATTAATATTTGTAGCCGCCACAGTAGGATAAGAGGTTATTGTACTTGCAAAACCAGGTATGTTGGCACTGATAATACTACCCCATTGGCTAGGAATATTATAACATTGTAAGCATACAGGGTTATCGCTGGTTATTTGAAAGTCCACCACATTTGCTCTTAGGTTTGTGTAAGTATCGCTTCCACCACCTAATACAAATGTTGCATTTAAAGTAGATGCGGTAGGATTGGTTTTTACATCTACGCTACTAGCTCCAGAGTCAAATTCAAAAGATACTTTATCCTTACAATTATCGCATGGTGGATCGCATTTTTTTGTTTGTACAAATTTTATTACACATGGAGTGCACCATTTACCATTGCATTTTACTTTTATGGTTACCGTGTATGTACCTGTTTGGTTTGCTATAAGAACTCCGCTAAAAAAATAATATGCAATTGTAGTAGCACCACTCGGATATACTATAGTTGTAACCACCGTATCGGGTGAGCAATTATCTCCGCAAGGATTATCTACATAAAAATAATATTGCTTAAAACACTCTAGTTTGTCCACGTAAGTGTTACCACATTTTAAATCTAAAAAATTTGCATTCCCATTTGGATTGCCAGATGCCCATATAAGCATTGGATTGAACTCCTGTTTACATTTACAACAATTTACATTTATGGTAAACTCACAGGGAGGGCAAGCTACACCGCCGCATGTTGGCTTCATTACTATTCGTATAATACCACAGCTATCTAATTTTAAATCTGTAATAGAGCTTACATTTAATGATGCGCCTCCTTTTGGATAATAGATATCGTATTTTATTGTAGCTGCACAATTTTGACTAGCTGAGCTACCTGTACAAAAATATTGAGGGATAACTTTAAATAAATCTCCTTGGTTTGCTTGCAACTGCACAGGAGCGGCATTGCAAGAAAATTTACTGTTAATTCCATTGATGCTATAGGCTATACTGCCCCATTGGCCGCAGGTGCACGGGGTTGGGCATACAATCGCATAGTCATTATTATTGATCAAATCTTGACCAGAACCTGTGTAGCCAAGATATTGTGATGCTAGCGAAGTAGTACCAATAAAAAAGTCTCCTTTTATAGAATAATCGAAATTTGTACCGCTAGTTAAAGTTGCTAACATTGCCGCAGTAATTGGAAAACAATAATTAGTGCCACTTGTTAAAGTGGGACTATTTAATGCTGTTATCAAAGAGCCGCCTTGATAAATGTTTAAATGCAAAATAGTAGAACCAGTTGTTGTTGCATTTTTAGGAAGTGAATAATTTATACAAATCTTACCAACACCACAAGTATCATTATTACCCAACGAGATTGATCCTGTAGGATTTGAAGCATCGGGTGTTGAACAAAAATCGTCTAGATAAGCATACGCAAAATCACCGCAATGCATACAATCCCTTGTCCACATTCTTATTACAATAGTTTTACCAATTTTAGACGCCAAATTCAAACTAACGTAACTCCAATCTCTATATTTTATACCTCCTGGCATAGCAAGAGAAGGATCACAAAATTTATTTCTAGCATAGGCTGTAGAAAATATATCTGAAGAGTAACAAGTATTTGTTCCAGACCCTACATTTACTGCAATACCTCCGGTTGTATTAGTTATATCCGTTAAAATTGTAGCACTTTCTTCAAAAACATTTACTCCAAAATATTGATCCTGTCCAGCTCCATGAGATGGATTAGACATTACCGAAGCATACCAAAACGAAAAAATAGAATTCGAAGTAGTTACTACAAACTTTTTTTCAATAAACTCAAATCCCATAAATGAAGCAGCATTACCTAGTCTTAATGCCCTATTTCCAGTATGTGTTCTATTTAAAATTGGAACGATAGGATCACTTCCACTAGTAACTATATTATGATGTATTTGATTTTTTTGCAAATAACCTGAACTATTATAAATTGGGTAATTAGAGACATTCGGTCTGTTATCAATAATAGTTGAGTCACCACCACAACTGTAATAATATTTACAAGCGCTCGTTTGATTTTGTATTTCAGCAGATACATTACCAGTACTTTTAATACCCCATTTGAATCTATATGAAAGACTAATTATATCTAATGAATTTCCAGCAAAATACCCATATCCAGCATGATACTGATTCCAACTAAAATTCGAACTATTTTCAAAGCCTTGGTTTTCACAATCTGAAGTTATACTAGTTGTATCTACTTTATTATTTGCCAAATAATCATCAAGTGGTACTGTTTGAGCATATGATTTTCCATTACAAAAAAATGCAATAAAAAGTGTAAAAATTATTATTATCTTTTTCATCTCTCTATATTTTATTTGATGAGTTTAATTTTTATTTTTCTAGTAATTCACCGTTAGGTAAATCCTTTACAATTCTTTCTCCACATTGGTTTATTTGTAAGCCATATTCGGTTTGTTTATGCACCCTTTTTGTTTCGTAGCATTTTACAATACTGCAAGTTTTACAAACACCATTTTGCATAAAGGTTGCTGTGTATCTTATACAAAATCTAAAACAATCTGTACAGCAGCTGAGTTGTGTTTGTGGTGGTAGGCTAATATTCAGGTTTACATTTCCATTAAGTGCTAGACCGCTAAGTGTAGGGCTTATAAAATCTAGCTGACGACTACTTGGTATTGGTGTGCCGCCCGGCCCAGCTACGCTAGTGCCACCTAGCATACTAGTAAGGTTGCCACTAATTAAGTTTCCAAAATAAAAATCATTGTTATTGCATTTTTTACAATCCCCTTCGGTATACCAATAAAAATCTACTATTTCGGTACTTAGTTTTACAATAGGGTATGGACCAAAACTTATTGGGCCGCCAAGTGTGACTGTATTGTTAGTAAGGCTGTAGCTGTAATTTATGAGAGTAGGTAAAGTCCATTTTACTACGTTGGTGTCACATAGGTTGCAGCGGCAGCTTGGTAACATAATATCAAAAGATGCTGCTGGTTTACATTCTAATACCGGATCTGGATTTTTATCATCTCCTTGCAATCCGATTCGAATCATAGTAATGCTAGGTGGAACTAAAACATCAAAACAATAATTTTTGGTTGTTACTCCTGTACCATGTAACTGCGATGTTAATGTAGTTACAGCACTTATTGTGTAATTGGTAAAGGGAGAAATAGGTAAGTAAGCTTTTATTCCACTTGCTGCATCGGCATAAGTTAAATCAATATTTGCACTTGAGTATTTTGCATCAAAACAAATATGATATTTATTCATACCATTAACTGTACCTAAACAAACAGAATCTGTAGCTTTAATGGATAAATTAGGATCACAAGTAAAACTATTAACCGCAAATGTTGTTGGTGTGCTATTTCCTAAACTCTTACCTTGATTATCTGTGGCCTGCACATACCATCCATATTTGCTATCAGCAGCTATTGGCCAAACTACAATAGGATTTATACAACAGGATAATTGTGTTTGATTGGTTACTTCTTTTTCCATAAGTGGACCGTTCGACTTCCTAGATTGTGTTGCAGTTTCTCCCTTTCGTATTTCAAAAACAATAACCTTATACACTACATTATCTTTTGGTCGTGGTATTACTGGTGTCCACCTAAAATTCATTGGCACTTTCGTTTCACTATCTGATAAAATTTTCCCATCAGCTGGCATTACATTTTGTGGTGGGCTATAGCTTTCTGCACCTTGCTTTTTATCAACTATTGTAAAAGCTTTACATTTTTCACCTAATAATTTTGCACCAGCTACGGATCCGTTGTAGCCATAAAATTGCACACACAGCTCATAGCTACCAGGTTGCAGCGTACAATCTTGCCCAAGCAAGCTAAGCACATTGGCACCACTCCAATTTTTGGTACTGGTATTAAAGCCTGCCATAGGAGCAGTTTGTGGGGTGTAAGTTCCACATACTTTAGTGCCTGCTTTTGTAATATATACTAAAATTTTACTTTCTTGCACTGCTCCATTTACTTGCCCATTTACAAGGTTGGTTTGTGCCAGTATCATTACTGGTGGCATTGTTGTAGCCCACTCTGCAGTATTGGCTGGAGGGTTTGCAGGCAAATTAATGGTAATAGGGCTTATAAGGTTTTGCCCACTTGCCCAAAATGAGAAAAGACAACTTAGTGCCAAAAACATTTGTTTAAATATCTTGTTCATGTTGTGATGGTTTAGGTGTTATATCAATTTCTATAAACAATTGTTACCCTTTGGTGGACAATTATTTTTTAGTTTATCAAAATTTTGTCAAATAAGATGTCACTACTTTTGTCTTGTTTGGTTTTCGTAGCAAGTGCTTTAGCCGCTTATGCTAGATAACCATACGCTTACATAACGTAAACCTACTGTATAAAAAAGGCTATTTTTAATACAATGTATCTAACAACAAAATGGTTGTGTATATAGCTATAATGAGTGAGGGAACGGTAAGCGCAAGTGTAATTTATTGAACTGCTATGTGGCCCCAAAGCGAGTTCATTTTGTAATTTAATGGATTGGGTTAACAGTCTTACACGTATTACAATCCTTGTAAATCTCAAATTGTATTTGACATTTACAAGGATCTTTTTTTTAAAATTTACAATTTATTTCTTTAAAAGCCCCATATCATGCTTCTTAAACTCATCTATTACCGCTTGCGGCACAATAAGTGTAATGCAGGTGCCAGTATTTTCAGCAGTAGTATTATTGGGTTCAATACTAAGTTGTATAGGGTTTGTGCTGTATCTGCTTAATAATTGCAACCGCTCTTTTATTAAATACATTCCCTTGCTTTTATGCTTGGTATCAATCTTTAATTGATGGCTTTTTTCTATGCCAATACCATTGTCGGTAATGGTAATAAATAAAGTATTGTTTGTTGCAGCAATGGTAATGGCTAGCTTTCCTTTTTCGGTAAGGGGGGCTATACCGTGAATAATGGCATTTTCTAAAAATGGCTGTAGCACCATACTTGGCAGCATCCAATCTTCTTCTTCCACTTCTTCTTTTAAAGTAATGCTGTATTCAAACTTATTGGCAAAGCGCATTTGCTCTAGCTGCAAATACAAGCGTATGGTTTCTATTTCATCTTCTAATGGTACAAAGGGTTTTTGTGCGGCATCAAAACTTTTGCGTACCAGCATGGCAAAATCGCTTAAATATTTATTGGCCATTTGCCTATCCTGTTTGTTTATATAATGCTGTATGCTGTTTAATGCATTAAAAATAAAATGCGGATTCATTAAAGAGGAAAAAGCTTGTTGCTTTAAAGTCGTTAACTCTATTTGTTGCTTTTGAATAATCAATTTCTTTTCTCTTGCTTTTTTGTTGTAGTGGTTAATAATGCGATACAATAAATACTGCAATGCCAATGCTATTAATAACCAAAACCACCAAGTTTTATAAAATTTATTTTTTATCGTAAAAGAAAAACTTGTTATCCCAGAGTTTACTAACTCCCCATTTAATTTTACTCTTGCCTTGATGGTATGATTACCACCTTTTATATTAGTCAAACTTATTATTGGGTTTGTTGCCTGTATCCAGTTACTATTATCCAATGAATATTGATATACTATATCTTTAACCCCTTGAAAAAAGGGCGTATTAAAGTAGAACGTTAAATTGTTTTGATTACTATTTAGTGAACTATTTTCTGCAATAGATATGCTATCAAAATAGCAATCAATATAGAGCCTTACATTTACCACTCTTGATAAAAGCAATTGTTTGTTTACCACACTTAATCCATTATCTGTTCCCACATACAACTGCTTAGTAGCACTATCATAAGCTATACTATTACATGTTTTAGATATAAGGCCACTACTTGTATTAAAAAACTTCATTGTAATACCATTTGTTACTAACACTCCATCCCATGTAGCACACCATATATTATTGTCTTCGTCTAAAGCAATAGATTTACAATAATTGCCAGTAGAATTGGTTGATTTTGGCATAAAATTATAGGCCACATCATGGTATACAATCAATCCGTTTTCC
>JANMGS010000571.1:0-1667 GCA_031374745.1 Ferruginibacter sp.
CAGTGTGGCAGTAAATGTTTTAAAAGAGAGATTTATTACCGAAATGGCAAATGCACTAGCAAGGCAAATAACAAAAAAATTTATAGAAAAAGGCACAGAAGCGCTTGCAGAAGGAATTGCTAATAAAAAGGATAAAAAGGAAGCGGCTGATACAGCCATGTCTAGTACCGAAAAAGAACAGAAGGCAAAAGCTAAACAAGAAAAAGCAAAGCTTGCAGGCGAAGTGGCAGGTTTTGTAATGAATATGGTAAATACAGTCACCGAAAAAGCAGATACCCGCAACTGGCAAAGCCTTCCTGCATTTGTAAGTTATGTGCGCATACCGCTTCATGCTGGTGAAAACACCATTACAGTTACTGCAAATGGGCAGCCCATTACTTTGAAAGTAAATGCAGGCAGGGGTTTGCAGATGATGAGTGTGCTGTTGGATTAATGGCAATAGTTACTTCAAAAATTGCATAATTAGCTACTAAATTTTCGCAATAAAATTTTCCTACTCCTCCGCTCATAATGTCGTAATTTCGCTCGTTCAAAATGAAATATTGTGGTTTATAATTTTAATGCAGGTCCATCCATATTGCCAAGGGAGGTTTTTGAAGAAGCAGCAGCGGCTGTACTTAACTTTAACGAAACAGGTCTATCCATACTAGAATACGGACATCGCACCCCTGCTTTTGAAGCAATTATGCTAGAAGCAAGAATGCTAATGAAAGAATTGATGAGCTTAGATGATAATCATGAAGTGCTTTTCTTACACGGTGGTGCATCTACCCAGTTTATGCAAGTGCCTATGAATTTATTGGATGCAAAAGAAACTGCAGCATATACAGACACAGGTGTGTGGGCAGCCAAAGCCATCAAAGAAGCAAAATTATTTGGTAAGCCAGAAATTGTTTGCTCATCTAAAGATAAAAATTACACTTTTTTACCAAAAGACTTTGCAGTACCCAATGATGCAAAATATTTGCACATTACAACCAACAATACTATTTACGGTACACAGTGGCAAAAAATTCCTATTACTTCCAACTCAATGCTGGCAGATATGAGCAGCGATATTTTGAGCCGAGAGTTGGATTTTAATGCCTTTGATTTGATATACGCCGGTGCACAAAAAAATATTGGAGCGGCAGGGGTAACAATTGTAGTGGTAAATAAAAATATACTTGGTAAGACAAAAAGAAATATACCCACCATGATGGATTACCGCAATCATATCAACGAAGGTAGTATGTTGAATACGCCACCCGTATTTGCTGTATATACTTGCATGCTTACACTACGTTGGCTCAAAAAGCAAGGCGGCGTAAAGGCCATTGAAAAAATAAACAATGAAAAAGCAGCGTTGTTGTATGCAGAAATAGATCGCAACAGTTTATTTAAAGGTACGGTAGAAGTAGAAGATAGAAGCAAAATGAATGTTTGTTTTGTAATGAATGATAGTAGCAAGGAAGCAGATTTTTTAAAGTTTACCAGTTCGCATAATATTATTGGCATAAAAGGACACAGAAGTGTAGGTGGGTTTAGAGCATCTTTATACAATGCAATGCAATTAAGTAGTGTAGCATTTTTAGTAAGTTTAATGCAGGAGTACGAACTTAGTAATTAGTGGATCTGTTATTGGTTTGGTTAAAAAGCAGCGATTAAAAAGGAAAGGTTTAAAAAAA
>JANMGS010000148.1:0-3858 GCA_031374745.1 Ferruginibacter sp.
CGGCTACATTTGTCTTTTTTTCTGGTATAAGAATATCTTCTGCACCTGTAGATATGCCACTATGCAAAGCAATATAACCGGCGTCTCTGCCCATTACTTCAATGATAAATAGCCTATCATGAGCATCTGCAGTATCTCTAATTTTATCTTGTGCTTCTTGCTCAGTATTTACAGCAGTATCAAAACCAATGGTAATATCTGTACCAGCAATATCCTTATCTATCGTTCCAGGCAATCCAATACAGGGTATATCAAATTCGTTGCTAAAAATTTGTGCTCCTCTAAAGCTTCCATCGCCTCCTATAATTACAAGTCCGTCTATACCAAGTTTTTTTAAGTTGTTGTAACCTTTCTTTCTACCTTCTGGGGTAAAAAATTCAGGACATCTAGAGGTTTTTAAAATAGTGCCGCCTCTTTGAATAATATTTGCAACACTTCTACTTTCCAATTTTTGTATATCGTTTTCTACCATGCCACTGTAGCCACGCATAATTCCATATACTTCCATGCCATGGTATAAGCCTGTACGAACAACAGCACGCACTGCTGCATTCATTCCGGGGCTATCGCCACCACTCGTAAGTACCCCAATTTTTTTTATTTTCTTTTTCATTTATTTCCTATTCTAGTTTAAATATTTTTTATCTACTTATTTTCCAATTTGCATATTGGCACATTTGCCTATTTGCATATTTGCCCATTCACCTACATCCGTTCTGGTACCGCAGCTCCCAACAATTGCATTCCGCTTTTTAAAATATTACTTGTTATCATAGCCAATTGTATTCGCAATTGTTTCTTTTCTTCACTCTCGGCATTTGCAATTGATAATTCTGCATAAAAAGAATTAAATGTTTTGGCAAGGTTAAAAATATAAACTGCCACTTTTGATGGATCTAGTTCTTTTGCTGCTTCTATTAATACCGATGGAAATTGCTCAGCTGCTACCAATATTTCCTTTTCATTTTTTAACAATGATGTAGAGATTGCTGCCTTATTATCTACCGTTATTTTTCTTAATATACTTTTTATTCTAGCATAAGTATATTGTACAAATGGTCCAGTAAAGCCATGAAAGTCTATAGATTCTTCCGGATTAAAAATCATTCTTTTCTTTGGGTCTACACGCAGTAAATAAAATTTGAGCGCTCCTAGTCCGATTGTTTTATAAAGCTCTACCAATTCTTCTTCTGTAAAATCTTTTACCTTACCCAATTCCTCTGTATGCTTTCTCGATGTATTTATCATTTCGTCCACCAAATCATCTGCGTCTACCACTGTTCCTTCACGGCTTTTCATTTTGCCAGTGGTTAATTCTACCATGCCATAAGAAAGATGGTGAATAGCATCGGCAGAAGATACGCCCAATTTTTGTGCAATTAACTTCAACACTTTCATGTGATAGTTTTGCTCATCGCCAATTACATATATACTCTCGTCTATTTTATACTCATCGTATTTTTGTTGTGCAAGCCCTATGTCTTGGGTTATATAAACGCTGGTCCCATCTTTACGTAAAACCAATTTTTCATCTAACCCATCAGCTGTTAGATCTATCCAAACACTGCCGTCTTCTTTTTTATAAAAAACATTTTTATCTAAACCAAGTTGTACAATTTCTTTACCTAACAAATAAGTATTGCTTTCGTAATACGTTTTATCAAAATCACTCCCAATATTTTTATAGGTTACGTCAAAACCTTCGTAAACCCAGCCATTCATTTCTTTCCAAAGTTGCATCACCGCTGGTTTACCCGCTTCCCAATCTTGCAGCATTTGTTGGGTAGCTTTCATGATGGGCGCTTCTTTTTCTGCTTCTTTTTCGGAGATGCCAGTGGCTACAAGGGCTGCTATTTGGCGTTTGTGTTCCTCATTAAATTTTACATAGTATTCCCCTACAAAATGATCTCCCTTTGTGTTGTTGGTTTTTGGGGTAGCGCCATTTGCAAATAGCTGCCATGCAATCATACTCTTGCAAATATGCACTCCTCTGTCATTTACAATACAGCTTTTATAAACTTCGTAGCCGCATGCTTTCAAAATTTCGGCTACCGACCAGCCCAAAAAATTATTTCTTAAATGGCCAAGATGAAGGGGTTTATTGGTATTGGGCGATGAATACTCTACCATTACTTTTTTACCATTTAGCGGGTGTTTTCCATAGCAGATATCAGCATAGTTTTTTTGCAATAACTGTAGCCAATAATCATCGGCAATAGAAAAGTTTAGAAATCCTTTTATGATATTGAATCCGGTAAAAAGGGTAGGGTGATTGGTTAATAAATCCGTGCCCAGTTCTTGCCCCAATACATCGGGGCTTTTGCCTGTTTTCTTAAGTAAAGAGAAAAGTACAACGGTATAATCTCCTTCAAAATCGGGTTTGGTAAGATTTATTTGAAAATCTTTTTCGGTAAATGTTTGATTGTAAAGGTTTTTTAAACTTTTTACGACTGCCTCCTGCAGGTGTTGTTCAATACTCATATGCTCAAATGTACTAAAAACAAATCTTTTTTTCTAATAGAAAATAGCGAAGGATGAAATGTTGATAAAATAGTAAAATTTCAACCGTTTGTGGGCATAAAAAAACCTCCGTTTTTGGCGGAGGTTTTTAGGAAGAATGATATTTATTATTAAAGTTTTGTTACGTTGTCTAATAATACAAAAACGTATTTTGGAAATTGTCCAATACGAAAGAAACCTTTACCCTCTTTTAGTGTAGCTGTTATTTCATTTGAAAAAGGAAAATTAGTAGCATTGAAATTTGCAGCGGCGCCATTAAAATAACTATAAAGCAAATTTGTATTGGTAGTTCCAATAGCACTATTTGCAGCAGTTATATAAGAAATGGCTGGGCCAGATGCCTGTGTAGCAAAAAAGGCTAAAGTATCCCTACCTGTAATTCCAGTATAGCCAGCTAATCTTAAATTACCATTTAATACACTTTGTGCATCACCAAAACTATTTGCACTATTGAATGTGATAGTAAACTCCGCATTTGTAATAGTGGCTGTCGCTATTGTAGTTCTAGATGGATCTATTCTACCTATTAATTTATAGGATTCTGTAGGTGCTAATGTTGTCTCATCTTTTTTGCAAGAACTAAGTAACAACGTAAAAGCTACAAGACCAGAAATGCTTATCGAAAGAATATATTTTTTCATTTTCATTTTTTTATTTTTATTGAGTTCTTTCTATTTTGTTTAGTTAAATATATACCTTAAACCAAATTGCATAAAGTAAGTAGAAGCTGTTGTTAAAGTTGTTCTATAAGTAGATGTTGGAACACCACCAGCAAAATCAGATGCTAACTGGAAAGTTGGTCTTACTGTTCCACCCGCTACCAATGAGCTTACGTTAGTAGGTACCAAAATTTGACCACTATTCACTGTTAATGATTTAAATGCACCCCAATCTTTGTTTATGAAGTTTCCAAAATTGAAAATGTCTAAACTAAATTGAATCGTATTTCTTTTTTTACCCACATTTACAAATACATCTTGCAACAATTTGAAATCAAGTTGGCTTCTCCATGGAAATAAACCTTCGTTTCTTTCTGCATATTGCCCCTTGCGTTTGCTTAGGTACTTATCTTGATCAATGTATGCAAAGAAGGCATCGCTTTGTTGCTGTGGTGTAAGGGTTACAGCAGAAGTACCTGTACCAAATGTCTTTGTTACAAATGTTATTTCACTTGCATCTCTTGGTACGTAAATTAAATCATTGTTGTTACCATCTCTGTTAAAATCAGCAGAATAGGTGTATGAATACCTATCTTGAGAAGCACCTTGATAAAATAATGAAACAGTCGTGTTAAAAATCGTTAAATATTATTTAGAATAAGAAAAAGAAGCAAAAATC
>JANMGS010000163.1:0-9460 GCA_031374745.1 Ferruginibacter sp.
AAATTAAATATATACTGTATAAAAATTCATTCTTCATTTAAAGAATTTACCTCTACGAATTTACCCATATTATCTGTAGTCTATTTGTGTAATAGTTAAAAGATCATATACAAAACAGCTTTTCTGTGAATCTGTGGCAAAAATATTGCCACAGATTCACAGAAAAAAAAAGAAATATCATTATAATCTACCCCTTTAAAAATCATAAATTGTGTATTTCATACATAAAATTCTTTTTCACCCAATAGCGGATAGTCATTATTATTTAAAATTGTTTTAAATTGTTTGTTATAAAGGGCATGACAAGCGAAGAACAATTTTATTGTACATTCAAAAAAATATTTTAAAATGGAATTCATAAAAGTTTGCACCAAAGATGAGTTACCCAACAATTCACAAAAAGTAGTAAGCCTGGGTAAAAAGAAAATAGCCCTTTTTCATTTCAATAATAAAATATCGGCTATCGCCAATGCCTGTTTACATAAGGCAGGCCCATTGGGTTTGGGTGCAGTAAGTGCCAAATATGATGGTATGTATGTAACCTGTCCCTGGCATGGCTGGGAATATAATATTGAAACTGGCAGTGCACCTCCGGGGTTTCCAGACCAGCAGGCTTTGTATGAAGTAAAGGTAGACGGTGAATATATATCGGTAAGTGAAGAACCTATCGTAAAAGCACACCGAGAACATCATAACAATCCTTTACTGGAAGACCTTATCAAATTAAAATACCAGACTGCTGCAAACAGTTTGAATATTCTCGGCATTAGTACCACCAATTTGTCTGCCGGTTTGCCTCGCTTTTCTACATCAGAAGATGCGTTGGAAAAATCGTTGGCATATGCAACAGAAAAATATGGTGCTGCAACCAAAATGGTAAAGCTGCGGGAATTGGAGTTTCGCAATTGTGAAGGCTATTATTCACAACACAGCCATGCCTGCACCTGGCCTTGCAGTATCACCGAAATGGATCCAAAAGACGGTATGACAGAAGTATATGAAAGCATGATTCTTTGGGCAGATATTGTGATTGTATCTACACCTATTCGTTGGGGAAATGCATCTGCATTGTATTACAAAATGGCCGAGCGATTGAACTGTGTGCAAAACCAAATTACCATTAGCAATAAAATTTTAGTAAAAAATAAATTGGCCTCTTTTATTATAACTGGCGGGCAAGATAATATACAACAGGTAGCAGGACAGATGATGTGTTTCTTTACCGACCTTGGGTTTACTTTTCCGCCCTTTAGTTTTTTAGGTTGGAGCAGAGGATGGACGGCCGAAGACATGGACAAGAATGTGCTGCAGTTTAAGAAGAGCGAATACATCAAACGCACATCCATGGAGATAGTAGACAATTGCGTGGAAATGCTAAAACAAATTAAAAATGTAAAGGTTGATAATATTCATGCGCCCTTGCCTAAAAGGAGTGATTCGTTTAGTGCCGATATAGAACATGGAGATATGAATATTTAAAGGAGGCATTGCCACTTGAAATTGCATCAGAAAACTTTGTAGTGGTTTTAAATGAGTGTGAGCCGTAAATAGGGACAAACTTTAAAGCACTTCAGCTGCCTATGCTAATAGGTTTAAAGAAAGAATTTTTGTAAATGACCTATGTAACAAACATTCGCTTTTATAGCATTTACCAATATTAAAGTAATTGTAACCATTGTTACTGCTTGGCTTAGATGATATCAAATAACGAATCTATTTATTGCAGATTGTTTTGCCAAAGGCCTTCTATACTCTAGCGCAAATTGCAATTAAAACCAATTCGGCAGTTATCACTATAAATTTACCCTATTTTTTTCTGCTTGCGATGCGGACGATCTTTGTCTAATTGCTTTCACATCTTTGTTTCCAAATTTATGATTGAAACTTACATTTATCCTACGACCTTCCCAGCGATTCACCCAATCAATATTCAATTTATCGCTTAAGTATTTTGCACGGTAAGCATTTGGGCCAATAAAATTATTAAAATTAAGTTTTAAAGAAGCCTTTCCATCCCACAAACTTTTTTGTATACCCACTGTAGCAGCATATGCAGAACGCACTTTAGTAATGCCATCTCTATATGGTGTGCTGTAATAAGCACTTAATAATATCTTATATTTCTTAGGCAGTTTAAAACTATTTTCCCAACCAATATCTACTCCGAAAAAGTTTTGATTAAACTCAAAATCTTTGTAATTAGAAGAAGATTTACCAGCACTAAAACTTATATTGTTATCCATACTCCACCATGTAGTAGGCTCTACACTAAAGCTTTCGTTTAAAGACATATAGGTTGAGTTTCCTACGTTTGCTGTAATATTTCTCACTGCGCCTGTATTTTTATCTTGCAAAATTACATTGGTGCTTTGTGCTTTTGTGTAACTGTAACTTATTGTAGTGTATAAAAAGCTCTTGTAACTGTGTTTTACTTCCACTGATTGGGTAAAGCTTGGCTTCAAATTTGGATTCCCTTCAAATTGCGTAAAAGGATCAATAAAATCTATAAAGGGGTTTAATGACTGATAAGAGGGCCTATTGATACGGCGACTGAAACTTGCATTTAAAATATGACGCTCATTCATACGATAGGTTACAAACATACTTGGGAACAAATTCAAATAATTACTATCCCTTACTTGATTAAGTGTAACACTGTTGCCTTCGTAATAAGTATTCTCCGCTCGTACACCAGCTTGAAGGCTAAGCTTTTTCCAATCTTTCGTAAAATTAAAATAAGCAGCAGCAATTTTTTCGGTATATAAAAATGTATTGGTTCGGTTGTAATCAATTTCCCAATTGTTGGCAGCATTTAAAGAATCTACTTTTAAAAAATTATTATTTTGTACGGTACTAAATTTTGCCCCAGTTTCTATTTTAAAGCTTGTTTTGAATACCTTGGTTAGATCTATTTTTGCTGTTTTAATATTTATGTCGGCAGGGGTACCGTTTCTAAATGTGTAAGGGTTTCTATAATTGGTGCTTGCAGCATTTTTAAAATTATTATAGTTAATATTTTCAGCACTTCTTTTAAACGTTATGTAATCTGCATCAAAAACCAGTTCACTGCCACTTGTATCTAGTTCAGTTTTAAAATTTAAGTTATAACTATAGTTGTTGGTTTTTTCGTTGTTGTCTTTTTGTGTGAGGATGCTTTCTAATTTATTTTTGTTACCATCTCTAAAAATAGTTTCATTATCGGTTACAGATTTTTCATGATCACCACTGCCTTTTACGAGCACACCAATAATTGTTTTTTGAGTTACATTAAAATCAGCGCCTACTTTAAAACTGTTCCAAGTTGTTTTGGGATGCCAATAATTTTCACGGTCTTGCATGGCAACTGTAACCCCGTTTGTTATCATACTATTGTAAGTAAGTTTATTAAAACTTTCGCTGTAGCCCAGGCTTGCATCGCTAAATATATTGACAGATTTTGTGCGGTGGTTTAAAGAAACAGATGAGCTTACTTTGGGGTAACGACCATAGCCAGCTCCCAGTGTTACACTCCCATTTGTACCATATAATTTGTTTTTCTTTAGCTTAATGTTGATGATGCCGTTTAAACCTGCGGCATCGTATTTACTACTGGGGTTGCCTATTATTTCTATTTTGCTAATGGCATCTGCTTGCAGATTTTTGAGGTACTGCACTAATTGATCACCTTGCAAATAAAAAGGTTTGCCATCTACATATATCGTAGCAATGCCTCCTTTTAATTTTAGGTTTTCATCTTTATCCACCGAAACGGCAGGCGCCTTTTTTATAAGTTCAAAAGCAGAATTACCCACAGCTGCAATATTGTTTTCAATGTTTAATACTGTTTTGTCGGCCTGTATTTCTATGAATCTTTTCTTACTTGTAACTACTACAGTGGTATTTGTTTTAGCATCGTTTTGCAAAATAATATTTGGCAATACAATGTTGGTAGTAGCAGAATCTACCTTATTGATAGCAGATGAAAAATCCATGTAACCAATAGATGTTATCTTAACTTTATAAGGACCCATATCTTTTATTTCAAGAGTAAAATTACCTGCGCTGTCGCTAATCGTTCCTTTTATAGTTTTGTCATCTATATTATTTACCAATGCAATATTTGCAAAAGGAATGGCTTTTTGTGCAATGTTAAGTACTCTTCCGCTAATGATTTTCTGCTGAGCAGAAGCCAGGTGGCTTATCAAAATAAAGGTAGTGGCTGTTACAATTTTCTTCATCTTTCATATATTTTATTGACAATGCAAAAAAGCTTCGTTTTAAAATAGTATTTTTATATACTATGCAAACAGGTCATTTTTTGCCATCAAAATCTTTATTATGTTCATCGTGTAAAAATGGGTGTTGGTAGAAAATTGGTTAATGTAAACTACATTTGAAAATATGTTTGTAAAATGAAAAGAGGCTTACTACAGCACATTGTATTCTTAACGCTGGCATGTGCGTTTTGTTCATGCTATATGGCACGTGCATACAAGTTTAGAAAATTTAAACTTTCAGATCATACAAAGCTAGATTTTAAGAAAGTAGAAGCTCCTTCAACCAGTTATCAATACATCAATGGGCTTCAAAATAATTATAGTGCGGCATCATCTTGGTTAGATGAGAATTTAAAAAATACACAAACCGCTTCTTTTATAGTTATAAAAAACGACTCAATTGTATATGAAAAATATTTTGATGGATTCACAGGGCAAACGCTTTTCCCTTCCTTCTCTATAGCAAAGTCTTTCGTATCCACCCTTGTGGGTATAGCATATGAAGAGGGCAATATAAAATCTTTACAAGAGCCTATTATCAATTATTTACCTGAGTTATTAAAAAACGATAGCCGCTTTAAGGAGATTACCATACAGCATTTGTTAGATATGCGCAGTGGTATTAAGTGGAGCGAAGGTGGTTATGGTTTAAAAGATGATGCCATAAAGTTAGGCTTTCGCCCAAATATGTGGAGCCATATAAAGAAGATTAAAATAGAAAGCTCCCCTAAGGATGATAGTGATTATAAAAGTATAAACACGATGTTGCTTGGTATTATTATAAAAAGAGCTACGGGCAAAAATTTAGTTGAATATTTACAAGAAAAAATATGGCAACCTTTAGGTATGGAAACAACGGCAACTTGGAATACAGACAAAAAAGGATTGCCAATAACTTACGGAGGCCTAAATGCTACTGCCAGGGATTTTGCGAAACTTGGCAGTCTTTTTTTAAAGCAAGGCAGTTGGAATGGCCATCAAATAATATCTAAACAATGGATAAACAATAGTGTAAATGAGGATACAATGTTTGTTTATAAAGGTTATCGCAACCAATGGTGGGGAGAAAGCGCTTATTCGTATTTTAAAGATTCAGCCGAAGCAGTAGTTTTTAAAAATCGAGGGGCAAATATCTCTAAAGTAAATAAAACAAAAAACGGGTTATTTTTTGTGGCTAAGCAAACCAATAATTTTTATGCGCAAGGTATATTAGGGCAATTTGTATATGTAGTACCAGATAAGAATATTGTAATAGTCAGAACGGGGCATTATTGGAGCCATCCTAAATTTTATTTAGAAGGGTTTTTGAGAGAATCGCAAAAAAAATATTAAAACAAGACATTACAACGTGAAAAAAAGTTTAAAAATATTAATGCATGCCATATTTTGGTTTTATATTTTTGCTTGGAGAGAAGTAATTGGAGCAATATTTTCAAGTAAAGAAAAATTAAGTCTATCATACTTTTTAGACCCATTAGCTTTAAGTCATTATTTGTTGTTTCCGCTAACTTTTTATTTTAATTACTTCTTTATTTTACCAATATATTATAAAAAAAGAAAAGTAGTGCAAGCTTGGGTAGGCTGGGTATTGTTGCTGTTTTCCTTTATTGCTTTGCGCTATTTAATTCAAGAAGTATTGTTTTGGCATTGGCTTGGTATAAAAAATTATAGTGACAGCACAACCATTTCTTATTATATATTTGATAATTTATACTATGGAGGCATACTAATCATTATGAGTACACTCTTTTGGATTTTAGATGACAATATAAAATCGCAAAAAGAAAACTTTATTTTGTTAGAAGAAAAGAAAACGGCACAATTAGCCTTTTTAAAGAACCAAGTAAACCCCCATTTTATTTTCAATACACTCAATAATATTTATTCTTTGGTAAGCAGCAAATCTGATAAAGCATTGCCAAGCATTGAAAAATTATCGCAACTTATGCGTTACATGTATAAAGAAAGCGATGCCACTTTCGTAAGCCTGCAAAATGAAATAAATTATATTGCTAGTTTTATAGAGTTACAAAGTATAAGGCTAAGTAATTTGGAAAGTGTACAATATCATTTTACTGGAAATATAGGAGCCCAAAAAATAGCTCCACTCCTTTTAATACCATTTATAGAAAATATGTTTAAACACGGCGTTTTAAACAACATTGAAAAACCTTTAAAAATTGATATTACAGTAAACAAAATTGAACTCACTTTAACAAATTCCAATTTTATAAATACATTGCATAAAGATGAAGCGTCAGGTATTGGGCTAGATAATGTAAAGAAGAGATTGGTATTGCTTTACCCAGATAAACATACATTGAAAATAGAAACTAAAGAAAATATTTATACTACATACCTGAAAATAGAATTATAAAATGAAGGGGCTATTTAATATTTTGAAAAAAATTAGATTCTAATTAGCGAATAACATGCACCTAAAAAAATAAAAATAAACGCATGAAATGTGTAATTTTAGATGATGAACCTTTGGCGGTAGATTTGCTTACTTCATACATAAACGAAACGGATAATTTACAATTGGCTTTTGCTAGTACCAATGCTTTTGAAGCCATACAATATATTCAAAAAAACGACGTAGATATAGTTTTCTTAGATATGCAAATGCCAGAACTTACTGGCATACAGGTTTTAAAAATAATTGGCGTAGGATATAAAGTAATCTTTACAACAGCATATATTGACTATGCGCTTGATGGGTATGAATTTAACATAACAGACTATTTGCTAAAACCCATAAGTTTTGAAAGATTTACAAAAGCAATAGAAAAAATAAATCAAAACAATATTGTTTCGAAGGAATCCAAGCATGGCAACCATGGCATAGGGAGCAATGATGATTTTATTTTTATAAAATCTGACAGCAAAATGATAAAAATAAACTTACGCAACATCCTTTTTATAGAAGGGCTGAAAGATTATTTAAGCATACAAACAGACAATGAAAAATTAATAACCTTACAAAATTTAAAAACCTTTGAACAATATTTAAACCAACAGCATTTTATGCGAGTTCACAAGTCGTTCATTGTAGCCCTTAACAAAATAGATACCTTAGAGCGAAATAGGATTTTTATAGGAGAGTATGTAGTACCCATCGGAGATACCTATCGGGATGCTTTTTTGAAAAGGATAGAAGGAAATAAAATCTAAAAAAGCAATAAGCGCCAACCAAATTTTTTAGTTTAGTGAATAAGTAGATAAATACTACAATAAGCTTCTTGTCGCTCTTTTTATGCTATTAGTAGTCCAAAATCATACACCTAACACTTATCATTTCTACATTAGCAAAATACTAATGTGAGACACTCAGTAAAGCGCCTTTGCTTTTATCAGCTACATCATTTTTCCTAACTGTCTGCTGCTGTCTCGGAAGAATTTTCGCTCTAAAAATATTTAAATTCCAAAAAAATATGCAGCGAAACACAGATGCATATAGAAAACCATACCTTTTTTAAACCATTTGGTCTTGTAAATTAGTTCAATAGATTTCTTTGCTCCTTTGCGAGCCTTTCGTGAAAATAGTTGAACTAAATAATTAATAAATTTGGTATCAAACCTCAAAATAATAATGATAATGATTACTGCATTTGGGATTGAATAAACTTTCGCAAATAGGACATTCGTTATTACAACTAACATAATCACCAATGGTCATTTCAAAATTGCAATTGCCACATAAAATGGCTTTTGTATTTTGTTCGTCTTTATTCCACACTACTACTTTATGTTTTTCATTTTCATTGTGGCAATGTATACAGGCATAATAGGTATTGCAGCATTTAAATTTTATGGCAATAATATCTAGTGGGGAATTGTAATGTTCGCATCGGGATTGTTCATCTACCTTGCTTCCTTTCACCATTATTTTCATGTTATAAATGTACGTGCAAATTATTTTTGAAAGAAAAACAAAATTTGAAAAATAGCCCCGACCGTGCCTGCCGGCAGGCAGGTAGAAGCGGTTACCCCGCTGATGCCTTGTGCGTGGGCTTGTGGCGGAGTAATAGCGTATAGCGGGACCGATGATTAATAGAGTGTAAATATTGAAAGCTCCTAAAAATAAAAGCCCTCCGATATTGGAAGGCCCTATTTGCATATTTTCTCATTTGCACAACTTGTCCCGACTTTTCGGGATTTGCATATTGCATATTGCTCTTATCCATTCATACTCGTCAAAAACTCCACATTATCTTTTGTTCCTTTCATGTTTTTCAATAGGGTATTCAATGCTTCTTCGGGATTCATATCTGCCATATGCTTGCGTAGTACCCACATGCGCTTAAAGGTATCTTTGTCCAGCAATAAATCATCTCTACGGGTAGAGGAAGATACGATGTCGATGGCAGGATATATACGACGATTAGATAATTTACGCTCTAGTTGTAATTCCATATTACCCGTTCCTTTAAACTCCTCAAAAATCACCTCGTCCATTTTACTTCCTGTATCTACCAATGCGGTAGCTATGATGGTAAGCGATCCACCGTTTTCTATTTTACGTGCTGCCCCAAAAAATTGTTTTGGTTTTTGCATGGCATTTGCTTCTACACCACCGCTCAATACTTTACCACTGCTTGGTGCAGTAGTATTGTGTGCTCTTGCCAAACGGGTGATGGAATCCAATAAAATAACCACATCGTGGCCACATTCTACCAAGCGCTTTGCTTTGTTTAAAGCAATGGTAGAAACTTTTACGTGTTTTTCTGCTGGCTCATCAAAGGTAGAGGCAATTACTTCTGCTCTTACGCTACGCTCCATATCGGTAACTTCCTCGGGGCGCTCATCTACCAATACAATCATCAAATAACATTCTGGATGATTTTCTGCTATGGCATTTGCCAATTCTTTTAAGAGCATTGTTTTACCCGTTTTTGGTTGCGCTACAATAAGACCACGCTGCCCTTTACCTATGGGTGTAAACAAATCCATTATCCTTGTGCTGTAATTATCTGCCGTAGTGCATAGGTTTAGTTTTTCGTACGGAAACAATGGTGTTAAATAATCGAACGGTACACGGTCACGTACTTCTTCTGGTGACTTACCATTGATGGTATTTACTTTTAATAAAGCAAAATATTTCTCGCCTTCTTTTGGTGGGCGTACAGAGCCAAAAACGGTATCCCCTGTTTTTAAACCGAATAATTTTATTTGTGATGGGGATACATAAATATCATCGGGTG
>JANMGS010000196.1:0-2879 GCA_031374745.1 Ferruginibacter sp.
AGGGCTACCCCCACTAATTACAGGCGAAAGTGCTGGCTCAACAGCAAATACCTTTATGGCAGGAAAATGCTTTTTTAATACTTGTGCAACACCTGTTATATGTCCGCCAGTTCCAACTCCTGTGATTAAAAAATCGATGCCCTCAGGAAAATCTTTCAAAATTTCTTCTGCAGTAGTTTTTACGTGAATGTCAATGTTGGCGGGGTTTTCAAACTGTTGCGGCATCCAAGCATTTGGCGTGGCTTCTACCAATTCTTTTGCTTTTTCAATGGCACCTTTCATGCCTTTTTCACGTGGGGTTAGTTCAAAGCTTGCTCCATATACACTCATTAATTTTCGGCGCTCCACACTCATACTTTCGGGCATTACCAGTATGATTTTATATCCTTTTACAGCAGCTACCATGGCCAAACCAATGCCCGTATTGCCCGAAGTTGGTTCTATGATAACACTATCTTTATGTAGTATTCCCTTTGCTTCTGCATCTTCTATCATTGCCAAAGCAATTCTATCTTTGATGCTTCCGCCGGGATTGGATCGTTCCAATTTTGTATAAACGTTGATATTATCAGGAAATAATCGATTTATTTTTACATGTGCTGTGTTACCAATGGTATCTAAAATACTTGCTGCTTTCATTGTTTTTGATTTAATATTTTTAAATGATAAAATTTACAGGCTCTTTAAAATCTCTTCTGTCTTTTACAACTGTTTGTGCATTGTGATATACGACACTAAAAGGTAGAACGTTTTCTGTAATCCATGTGTTGCCACCAATAATACAATCATGACCAATGGTAGTATCACCACCCAAAATAGTACTACCTGAATAAATTACCACATTATCTTCAATGGTAGGGTGGCGCTTGGTTTCCGCATCTTCTTTGCGCACAGCCAATGCGCCTAGTGTAACACCTTGGTATAACTTTACAGCTTTTCCAATAACAGTCGTTTCTCCAACTACAATGCCAGTACCATGATCAATAAAGAATGGGCAACCGATGGTAGCTCCTGGATTTATATCTATACCAGTTTTACTATGCGCTAGCTCACTCATCATTCTGGGTAAAATAGCTATTTGTAATTTGTTTAAAATATGTGCAAGTCTATAAATGGCTATGGCATAAAAACCAGGGTAACTTAAAATGATTTCTTCTATTGAATTTGCAGCTGGATCATAATCTAAAATAAACTGTGCATCTTGAATTAATTTTCCACTTACCGCAGGTAATTGTTCAAAAAAACTTTCTACAATTGTATTTGCATGATCGTTGCTTTCGTTGATACAAGTTGTAATAAGCGATTTCAAATGATCTTTCAAACGAACAATTGCATCTGCATGCAACAATAAATAGTCTGCTTCATTGTCTACAACAGGAAATAAAAAATGGTACAATTCATCCGTAAAATTGATTACCGATTTTTGGTCTGGCAAGTTTCTTCTTAAAATATATCCGCTATACAATTGATTTTTCTTTCAAATGTACAAAATACCCTACTAAGTAAATAGACTTTGAAGTATTTACTGGTAATTTTTCTCATATCGCAATACTATTTATTTATGATTACCAAACAAATAAGACTGGTAAAACAATTATTCAAACAAAATTACCATTGGCCCCAGTGAAAATGAGCCCATTCAACTCATACATTATACAACTAATTAACTAAATTTGCGGCCCATGCAAAAAACAGTTGCCTTACATACCCTTGGCTGCAAGCTTAATTTCAGTGAAACCACTGCACTTGGTCGTATGCTAGAAAATGATGGTTTTGCTAAGAAAAATTTTGATGAAATAGCAGATGTATATATTATAAACACCTGCTCTGTTACCGAAAATGCAGACAAAGAGTGCAGGCAAATCGTACGAAAAATACAACGAAAAGCGCCAGAGGCATTGGTAGTAATAACGGGTTGCTATGCACAATTGAAGCCTACAGAAATAGCCGCAATTCCTGGCGTAGATTTGGTACTGGGTGCCGCAGAAAAATTTAATATAGCACAACATCTAAAAGAAATTTCTAAAAACGATGCTACAAAAATCTGCAGCTGCGATGTGGAGGACGTGAATATATTTGTACCATCGCATTCTATAAACGAACGCACCAGAATATTTTTAAAAGTACAAGATGGTTGCGATTATAATTGTAGTTTTTGTACCATACCCATGGCAAGAGGCAAGAGCCGCAGCGATGAAATACATAATGTAATAGAAAATGTACAATCTATTGCAGCAGATGGCGCAAAAGAAATTGTACTTACCGGAATAAATTTAGGCGATTTTGGAAAGGGAAGCCCCCTCCAAACCTCCCCCGAAGGAGGAGGCTTACAGCCCACTAGCAAGAAACATGGAGAAAATTTCTTTGATCTTATAAAAGAATTAGATGCACTAAATAGTATTGAACGTTATCGCATATCATCTATTGAGCCAAACCTATTGAGCAATGAGATTATTGAGTTTGTAAGTAACAGCAAACATTTTATGCCGCACTTTCATATACCACTACAAAGCGGCAGCAACAATACCCTGGCGGCCATGCGCCGCAGGTATAAGAAAGAATTATATGCAGAAAAAATTGGTTTAATAAAATTATTAATGCCTCATTGTTGTATTGGTGTAGATGTAATTGTGGGTTTCCCTGGCGAAACAACTACAGACTTTGCCGAGACAGTTGAATTTCTTCGTGGACTTGATATTTCTTATCTGCACGTATTCACTTACTCCGAGCGTAACAATACACATGCGCTTACCCTTACACCAGTTGTACCTATACAGGTACGCAACGAGCGTAATAAAATTTTGCGCAATTTAAGTTACGAAAAAATGCAAGCTTTTACCAACAAACATATTGGCCAAACAAGAAAAGTATTATTTGAA
>JANMGS010000199.1:0-3945 GCA_031374745.1 Ferruginibacter sp.
AAGCAATGCTAGCAGATTCTTGGGGCGTAGATGGGCTAATGTTACTTCCTCCCATGCGTTACAAAACGGATCATAGAGAAACAGTAACTTATTTTAAGGCTATAGCCAATGCGGTTAATCTTCCAATAATGATTTACAATAATCCGGTAGATTATAAGACAGAAATAACATTGGATATGTTTGATGAGTTACAAGCATGTTCCAATATTCAAGCCATAAAGGAATCTACCAGAGATGTAACCAATGTAACCAGGCTCAGAAATCGTGTTGGCGATCGGTTTAAAATTCTGTGTGGTGTAGATACGTTGGCTATGGAAGAACTTTGCCTTGGCGCAGATGGATGGGTAGCAGGATTGGTTTGTGCTTTTCCCAATGAAACTACCGCAATTTATAATTTGGTAAAGGCTGGAAGAATAGAAGATGCTACAAAAATTTACAGATGGTTTATGCCATTACTCGAACTAGATAT
Organism: Ferruginibacter sp.; assembly: GCA_031374745.1. Lineage (GTDB taxonomy): Bacteria > Bacteroidota > Bacteroidia > Chitinophagales > Chitinophagaceae > Ferruginibacter. The sequence continues at coordinate 470 of JANMGS010000199.1, forward strand.
ACACGCAAAATTGGTGCAGTATATTAAATTGGCAGAAACACTTGCAGGTATAGGAAGCGAAATTGTAAGAGAACCGAGGCTTACCTTGGTGGGAGAAGAAAGAGAACGAATTGTAAAAATAATAAATGATGGTTTGGCAAATAGACCCAAGTTAGAAAAATTGGCTTTGGCTCAATAAATGTTTAGCAAATAGTACCGTTTTGTTTGGCTACAAAGTACGAGTTTAAAGGGGTTTAGAGAGTTTAGAGGGTTTAGAAGTTTAGTTTGCATATTAGATTTCAAACTTTTGTTGCAAGGGTTGTCAACCTTTTAATGGTAATATCAAAATAAAAGTATAGTAGCAAGGTTGACAACCATATTTGCAAATAGTGCCGTTTTGTTTGGCTACAACATACGAGTTTAGAGGGTTTAGAAGTTTAGTTTGCGTACTAAATTGCAAACTTTGTCGCAAGGGTTGTCAACCTTTTAATGGTAATATCAAAATAAATGTATCGTAGCAAGGTTGACAACCCTATTTGCAAATAGTACCGTTTTGTTTTACTACAACGTACGAGTTTAGAGGGTTTAGAGGTTTAGTTTGCCTGCTAAATTGCAAACTTTTATTAATATTAATTTACTTACAAAAATAACATCTGCTGCATTTGTTTATGCTGGCACAACAATTATTATGAACGATAACACAACCGCTGTAGATATTGATAAAGTAATGGAAGAAGCCTCTAAAGCCTTTCATTTATACCGAAAGCTATCATTAAAACAACGAGCCCATTTTATGCGCAGCATTGCACAAGAAATAGAAGCGTTGGGCGATGAATTGATACAAGTAGCTGGCGAAGAAACAAATCTACCCGAAGCAAGATTAAGAGGAGAGCGAGGCCGAACAATGTTTCAATTAAATGCCTATGCCGATGCTTGCGAAAAAGGCACCTGGCTGCAAGCAAGTATTGATACGGCCATACCAGATAAAACTCCTCCAAAGCCTGACCTTCGAAAAATGTTGGTGCCACTTGGTCCAGTAGTGGTTTTTGGATCTTCTAATTTTCCTTTTGCATATTCTACTGCAGGAGGAGATACGGCAAGTGCATTTGCAGCAGGTTGTACGGTAGTTGTAAAAGCGCATCCTGCTCACTTGCGTACCGGCAATCTGATGGCAAAAGCAATATTAAAAGCGGCCAATGATTGTGGTATGCCAAAAGGAATTTTTGCAAATATTTTTAGCCCGGGTTTTGAAATTGGAAAAAATCTTGTGATGCACCCTCGCACCAGTGCGGTTGGTTTTACAGGTTCGTTTACAGGAGGTAAACAATTATTTGATTGGGCAAATGAGCGCACTTCTCCTATCCCTGTTTTTGCAGAAATGGGAAGTACAAACCCCGTGTTTTTATTGCCAGAAAAAATAAATCAATCTGCGGCAGAAATTGCCAAGCAATGTGCAGGCTCTATCACATTGGGTGTTGGGCAATTCTGTACAAAACCAGGATTAATTATTGGCATAGCAGGAGCGGACCTAGATATTTTTATTAATACACTTGGGGAAGAAATAAAAAAGACAATGCCTGCAACCATGCTTCACACTGGCATAGTAAAAAACTTTGAAGAGAATAAAGCAATTGCTTTAGGGCAACAAGATGTAAGTACAATAGCGTTAGCCGAAGCGGAGGCAAAAGAAAATCAAGGAACGGCCGTTATTGCTAAAACAAGTGGTCAAACGTTTTTAAATAATCCGTTGTTGCATCAAGAAGTATTTGGGCCTTATTCATTGATAATAGCTTGTAAGGATAAAGATGAAATGCTGCATGTAGCTATGTGTTTAGAAGGACAATTAACAACTACCATCATGGCTACAGAAAATGATGTACATAGTTTTGGTGAATTGGTATCTTTTGTAGAAACAATTTGTGGGAGGCTTATATTAAACAATGTTCCTACCGGTGTAGAAGTTTGCCTGAGCATGCAGCATGGTGGTCCATTTCCGGCCACTACCGATGCTAGATTTGGTAGTGTAGGAGCAGATGCAATAAAGCGATTTGCACGACCATTGGCCTATCAAAATTGGCCGGATAGCCTATTGCCTCAAGAACTTAAAAATGACAATCCACTAAAAATTTGGAGAACAGTAAACGATGAATTGACCAAATAAAAATGTACAAAGAAGGATTCGGAGAAAACAGCATCATCTTAAACACTAAATAAAATGACATATACATTTCACTGTATAGATGCCCATACTTGTGGCAATCCTGTTCGTTTGGTAATGGATGGAGGTCCTCCACTTATGGGAAATACCATGAGCGAAAAAGGGCAACATTTTCTAAAAGAATATGATTGGATACGCACCGGATTAATGTTTGAACCTCGTGGGCATGATATGATGAGTGGAAGCATATTGTATGCGCCCCATGATTCGCAAAATGATGTAGCCGTTTTATTTATAGAAACCAGTGGCTGTTTGCCCATGTGTGGCCATGGAACCATTGGCACCATAACCATTGCTATTGAAGAAGGCCTCATTGTACCAAAAGTACTCGGCCAAGTTCGCATGGAAGCACCCGCTGGTTTGGTTATGATCGAATATAAATTTGAACTAAATAAGGAAGGTAAATTAAAAGTAAAATCGGTAAAACTTACCAATGTGGCCTCTTTTCTTCATTCTGCAGCATTACCGGTTGGATGTCCAGAGTTGGGAGAGATTACAGTAGACGTTTCTTATGGTGGAAATTTTTACGCTATCGTAGATGTACAGAAAAATTTTAAAGGGCTGGAGCATTATACAGCAGATAAATTAATTGCTTTCTCCAGAGAACTCAGAAAAAATATCAATGCTTTGTATGAGTTTGTACATCCCGAAGATGCAACAATAAATGGATGTTCGCATATCTTGTGGGCAGGTGCAGTAATCGATAAAAATGCTACCGCTAGAAATGCCGTTTTTTATGGAGAGAAAGCAATAGACCGCTCACCATGCGGCACAGGCACCAGTGCAAGAATGGCGCAGTGGTATGCAAAAGGGAAATTGAAAAAGGGCGACGAATTTATTCACGAAAGTATTATTGGTAGCAAGTTTGTTGGACGCATTGAGGAAGAGCTTTTGGTAAATGGTATACCCGCCATCAAACCAAGTATAGAGGGTTGGGCAAGAATTTACGGATACAATACCATCAGCATAGATGGGGAAGATGATCCGTATGCATTTGGATTTCAGGTGATTTAATTTAAAAAAAATATTTTGTTGACGTATTTAATTAAAAAATAAAATGAGGGTAACCATTATTGGTGCAGGTGTTATAGGTTTGTGTAGCGCCTATTATTTACAGAAAGAAGGGTTCGATGTAACGGTGGTAGACCGAAACAATCTTACCCAAGGCTGCTCTTTTGGGAACATGGGCTACATATCGCCATCGCATTTTATTCCTTTGGCTTCTCCTGGAATAATAAGGCAAGGAGCTAGATGGATGATGAGTTCAACTTCAACCTTT
>JANMGS010000200.1:0-6458 GCA_031374745.1 Ferruginibacter sp.
CCAACTATAAATAAGGTTTGCTCAAAAACCAACAACTGCAATCTGTATTGCATTTTAATTTATAATTTGGTGTAAAGGCTTTTCGTGAAATAGCTCAAAAACCTTTTCGACAATTCTTATTATTAGCGTTTTTGCCTCATGCCGGCGGGCATCACTACTGCACCGCCCCTGTTTTTTACTCTTTGAAAAAATATGCTATCGCATTTTTTCAATCCCGATTTCATCGGGACCGAATAAAAAAAGGGGGCTTATGCAGTAGCTGGTAGATTTTTGCGAAGACAATAGCGAATAAAGTTTCTTATGATTTGTACCTAAATTTTAAAATGTTACCGATTAGTTTTTGAGCAATCCCTAAATATTATTTAATCGGTTAAAGGATAGAAGTTGTCACAACATTTAGCATTTGCTGTAGATGGGTTTTAATAAAAGCATCTGGAGCGATAAGACGGCCTGTGGACAAATACAACCTCTGTCTGAACATTTTTGATTGGTCGTAAAAAAAATTACGGATTGGTAGAAAATATACTCGCCTCTTTTATCAATAACCTTTTATTCAATTTCAATTGTGCAATTATTAATTCTGCAAAATCTGCTGGATGCATTACCTGTTCAGCATTTTCTTTTATTAAACCAGCGCTTTGTGCCAAATCGGTTACAATTGTACTCGGAGCTAAAGTGGTTACACGGATATTGTGTTTACGCACTTCCTGCATTAAACTTTCGCCCAAACCAAACACTGCAAATTTAGAAGCACTGTAAGCACTTGTAACTGCAGCTCCTGCTTTACCCGCAGTGGAAGAAATATTAACTATATCGCCTGTTTTACGTTCTATCATTTGAGGAAGCACTGCTCTTGTTGTGTAATACACGCCAAATAAATTAACCTTTATCATATTTTCCCAAACCGATGGTTCCAACTCTAAAAATTTTCCAAAAGTACCCGTACCTGCATTGTTTATTAAAATATCAATATTACCCAATGCCAAACTTATTTTTTTAACAGCAGCATCTACTTCTTCTATTTTACTTACATCAGCTACAGCTATGGCCGTTTTTACACCAACCTTTTCCAACTCTTTTGCAAGTTCAATCAGATCATTTTCTGTGCGGGCCATTAGTCCCACATGTACCCCTTCGTTTGCCAACGCTATTGCAATAGCTTTGCCGATACCCTTTCCTGCACCAGTTACCAATGCTATTTTACCTTTAAGTGATTGCATATTTATTTTTTGGATTTTTGTGAATTTGTTCCATTATTCCTCATAATATTTTATTCCATTGGCTTGCAAAAAGGCTTTTATAGCATCTACATGCACGCATCTTCCCACATTTAAAAAAGAGTGATTGATGGTGTTTGTCCTTTTACCTCTACTAATAATTTCTATTTTTTGTTCATCAAAACCCATATGATATTGTACCGTTTCGGATTGCATACCACATACCAAACCATTTATATCAAACAATGGCCCACCACTCTGCCCTCTTAGGCCGGGTGTACTCATTTCTACCCCTACAATATTTTGCCCATCCGATACATGCCTTGTTACAATGCCATCTATTGGAAAAGAAGGTGAACTTACATTGCCCGTATTGTTGAATCCAATTTCATCTTGTACGGTATCATATTGAAAATTGGTAAACTCGGCAAAAGGAAAACCAAATCTACAAAGTGACTTTCCTTGCTTTAGTTGTGATCCGTCTTTTAAAAAAGTAGCATAAGATGTATAGTAATGTTGTTTTGCATTTTTAAATTTTATGATGGCCAGATCGAGTGTCGGGTGTGGAATATAATCATAAGTACTACTATCGGTACAATTAATCAAATGATTTTTAAGTTGCGCTACTGCATCTGTATTGGTGAAGTTGTATTTAGTTTCTAAATCTTTCAATTTCTTTTTATACTGACCATCTATCTTGGTGCCAAGCAAATTCTTTTCTGCTTTAAAATTGGCATAATGGGTATTGATAGCATGTTCATTTAGTAATTGTTGTAAAACATGCTTACAAGTGATAGCAACTGCATCTTCGTTAACAAAAAAAAGGGTGGCAGCACCTGGCTGTATAAAATTATTGTGGTAGTGGCGTACAATACTGTGTACTGGCCTTGTATATTCTTGTACTTTATCTATTGCGTTTACGAACATGATTTTATTTAAAATATTTTTAGTTATTAATGGTGATGCCCCCATTTTGCAGAGCTATTTGTAATGGCTTATATCTACTTAATTTCAACTTCATCTATAAAAATATGTGTATCGCCACCCGGGCTTTCGTGCCAACTAGGTAGTTTGCCATATTGTATCGCTTTTAGCTTTACATACCTTGTTTTTACTGCTGCAAAAGTAGCTATTACTGTTTTCAATTGTGCATTCAAATCTTCTATTGGCAAAAAGTTATTGTTATCAAATACTGTTGTAAAATTTTTACCATCGTTTGAAACCTGCACAATTACTTGCTTTGGCACTACAATCCATGCTCGGGTATCTTGCAAAAAACCTGCGGATATAGTTGAAATGGTTGTAAGTTTCTTCATATCTATAACAATATCTGCATCTTTTTTCTGATAGCCTTGCCAATTTCCTTTGCGCCAATTTGTTTCGCCACGTATGCCATCTATCAATCCTATGGCACCACCGCCATCATACATTTGTTCGTAATCGGTATTGAGTTTTACATCCCAATCGTGTTCCATTTTTTTGTACGTAGCTGTTGTTACAAAACTACAATCGCCATATTGGTTGTATGCAATTGCTTTGATGGTTTGTGAAGTGTTTACTATTAGCGGTTGAGTATATTTTTTACTTTGTTTATCTGGTTGGCTTCCATCCGTAGTGAAATAAATTGTACTATTTTTTTGAGAAGCAGTAATAGGAACAGTTTTGTTTTTTTGGAAGCTGATAATTCCGCCTTCAATAATTGGATTAATAACAATATTGGTTCTTTCAGAAATACGTGTAAAATGGGTCTGTTGCCTTCCAAACTTATAATTTGGAATACTATCCATGATTATTATGTATTTACGATCATTAAATAAATCATCAAAATCTATATCCAAATCTAACGGCTTTTTATCGCTATCGGTATCTTTATCCTTAACATAAAATGAATTATTCTTTAGATTCTGAACTTTTAAATTGAAGTTTCCTTCTCTTTCCAATTTGATAAGTACATTATCAAATAAAGGAGTACCAATTGTGAAATTTTCTGTACCTGGCGTTACCTGATAAAACCCCATCGCACTCAACACATACCAAGCACTCATTTGACCACAGTCTTCATTGCCTATCAATCCGTCAGGCGTATTCTTATAAAATTCAGTCTGTATCTGGTGTACAATCTTTTGTGTTTTCCAAGGCGCATTTGTATAATTGTAGAGATATGCAATATGATGGCTTGGCTCATTGCCATGTGCATACTGGCCTATAAGTCCTGTAATATCACTTTGTTCTCTGCCCGTCGTTCTTGTCGTAGTTGAAAATAATTCATCCAGTTTTTTCTCCAAGGCTTCTGCCCCACCCAGCATCTTCCAGTATCCTTCAATATCTTGCGGCATATAAAAAGAATATTGCCATGCATTGGCTTCTGTATAATTGTTGTTTACTTCTTTGGGATCAAAAGGACTGAGCCAATCGCCATTTTTACGAGGGCGCATAAAACCCGTTTTGGTATCAAAAACATTTTTATAATACTGTGCCCTTTTTATAAATTCTTTGTAAACATTTTGGTTGCCAATTGCTTTTGCAAATACTGCAATGCACCAATCATCGTACGCATATTCGAGTGTACGGCTCACGCTTTCTTGTTCATCATCGCTTTCTATCAATCCCTTTGCCTTATAAGCCGCCAATCCAAAATGATCCATGTTGGCACTGTGCAACATTGCTTTTAATGCAAGGTCTGTGTCAAAACCAGTAATGCCTTTCATGTATGCATCTACAATTACAGGAATGCAATGGTAGCCAATCATACATTCTGTTTCATTGGACGATAATTCCCACACGGGCAACCTCCCACCCTCTTTGTATTGTGCCAAAAATGTTTTTATATAATCCAATGTTCTGGCCCTATCAATAATGGTGTACAATGGATGTGCCCCACGGTAAGTATCCCATAAACTAAACACAGAATAATAGGTGAAGCCATCTGCTTTGTGAATGTTATTATCCATCCCCCTGTAAGTTCCATCTACATCCATATTTACACAAGGCACCACAGCCGTATGATACAGCGCAGTGTAAAATATTTTCTTTTTTTCTTCATCACCCTTTACTTCTATTTTTCCAAGCTCGGCATTCCATTTTTTTTCTGCTGCTGCTTTAGTTTTTTCAAAATCCCAGTCGGGCAATTCTGCTGCAAGGTTCTTCTTTGCACCATCTACACTTGTGGGCGAGAGCGCCACTTTTATATAGAGATCATTCTCAGGTAATAGATTAAATTGAAAAAATGCTTTTAAATTTTTGGAAGAAATGGTATCGCTCATTAATTTATTTACCAATTTATCATCATTCCAAACACCGAAGTTTTTAATTGGTTTTGAAAACTTCATAACAAAAAAGACGTATTGATTCTGCGCCCAGCTTTTACTTCTGCGCATACCACTCACTGTAAAACTATCTTCAATTTTTAAAGATGATTCAATTACTTCATCTCTATGTTTCAGATCAAGAATCAGATTATTATCATTGGCGTTTGAGAATGTATAATGATGAAAACCCACTCTTTCAGTTGTTGTAAATTCGGTTTGTATATTTCCCTTGTCCAATAATACGCTGTAATACCCTGCAGATGCTTTTTCATTTTTGTGAGAAAAAGTAGAGCCATATTTTTTGTTATCAGGAGATGGATTTCCAACCATGGGCATTAACAAAATATCGCAATAATCTGGAATACCTGTGCCGCTTAAATGTGTATGCGAAAATCCATAAATATAATTATCATCGTAATGGTAGCCGCCGCATCCGTCCCAACCTTCGAGCCTGGTATCTGGACTCAATTGTACCATGCCATGCGGTGCAGTAGCGCCAGGGTATGTATGCCCATGTCCGCCAGTGCCTATAAAAGGGTTTACTAGTTTTGCATAATTATCTTGTGCCTGGCAATTAAAAACTAAGAGAAAGAAGAAAAACGAAGTGTATAATTTTTGCATAACAAATGACATATTTATTGTAGGCTAAGGTAATTTAATAATTGAATATTTTGATGTATTTAAATGGGTGCAACATTATAAATTACTTCCCAAATATTTCATCATTTTATTCTGTAGTATAGCATTGTTATAATAATCTTCTGAATGGCCCTTCTGAATTGCCCTTCGCTTTAGCGAAGGGATAAGAAAATAAAAATGAAAGGGCTTTAGCCCACTAAGAAGATAGCCTTAGGGACTAAAGTCCCTTTTAAATATCAATTACTTTCATCGGCCTAAAGTCCGATGCAATTGATAAAGACTGAGGCAATTCATATAAACCAGTTTACTTGATAATATACGGCGGGGGTTTTCACCAGCTTACACTTTGAAGTATAAAAGCAATGCAAGTGAAACCCCGACACATCCAAGAACTTTAAATTATTATACACACATCCATTAAATCTTTATAATCCATACTTTGAGTTTGCGAAAACTCCGCCGAGACACATTTATTCTGAAAAAAAACTGATTAAATCTGAGAGCACTTTTTTTATTTCTCTCAGATGAAACGGATTTGCTCAGATTTTTTGTTTTCTTCTGCGAAAATCTAATTAAATCTGTGAGCGATTTTTTTTATTTCTCTCAGATAAAACGAATTCCCTCAGATTTTTTGTTTTCTTCTGCGAAAATCTGATTAAATCTGGGAGCAATTTTTTTATCTCTAAGATAAAACGGATTGTAGGATTTATCGGATTTACCCATATTCTTTCACTAAAATATAAATCCCTACATTTGCAGCGAATATGGTTTCCGGCTCTTGAGTCGGAATTAAAAGGGAATCACGTGTAAATCGTGAGCTATCCCCGTAGCTGTAGAATCGCCCATTGCAAAAATGAAAAAATTTTGAACAAAAAACCACTGTAGTAAAATACGGGAAGGTGTTTAAGATGCGGTAAGCCAGAAGACCTGCCAATGTTCATCATAATTTCGAAGCTTTCGGGTGAAAGGCTGTAGATGCTGTCATGTGCATTTGCATACCTGTATTCATACGTGAGCTGTTCATATTAAACAGCTATTGTTGAAAATATTTTTTTTATACTTTCTCTTTTTTGTATCAATGCCAATTTTATGCATTGCGCAAAAACATGATACGCTACAAACGGTAAAAGTAAAAACCGTAAAAGAAAAAGATATTGCAGCTACCACTACACCATTGCAACAATTAAATGCAGCGCAACTTTCTACCATAAACAGTATTTCTGTTGCCGATGCAATAAAACAATTTGCTGGCGTGCAAGTAAAAGATTATGGCGGTGTGGGCGGTTTAAAAACG
>JANMGS010000223.1:0-8526 GCA_031374745.1 Ferruginibacter sp.
CAGCAATGAAAAGATATGCAACAGCCGTATTGAACGGAACAGGAAAAGTAGGTACTGGCCATCTTACAACCCAAAGTACCACATTGGATAAAACACAATATTCTTACTTAAGCAGGTTCGAAAATGGTGTAGGTACTAACCCAGAAGAGTTGGTAGCGGCGGCACATGCCGGTTGTTTTACAATGAAATTAAGTTTTGTATTGAATGCTGCTGGTTTTACGGCCGACGAAATTGTAACCAAATGCGATATTGATCTGGTAGATGGTTCTATTACTTCATCTCACCTTACCGTAAATGCAAGCATTCCCAATATCAGCAAAGAGCAATTTGATACAGCTGTAGCAGATGCAAAAGCCAATTGCCCTATTTCTAAATTATATAATACCAATATTACAGCTGAAGCAACGTTGGCTTAAAGTTATTGTGTAATGTAAACACTGAGAACACAAAGGATTTTAGCAAAAATCACAAAGCGTTTGAAACTAAAAACGCTTTGTGTGCCTTGTGCTGCCCTTGTGTTCTTGTGGTTCAAAAAATTCTCCATAGATTGCTTTAAACCATTATTTAATTTAAGCACTAAGAACACAAAGGATTTTCGCAAAGTACACAAAGCATTTGAAACTATAAACGCTCTGTGAACCTTTTGCTGCCCTTGTGTTCTTGTGTTCTTGTGGTTCAAAAAATTCTCCACAGATAGCTTAAAACCACTCTTTGATTTAAACACAAAGCACACAAAGGATTTTCGCAAAGCACACAAAGCAATTGAAACTAAAAACGCTCTGTGAACCTTTTGCTGCCCTTGTGTTCTTGTGTTCTTGTGTTTCAAAAAATTCTCCATAGAGAGCTTAAAACCACTCTTTAATTTAAACACAAAGCAAACAAAGGATTTTCGCAAAGCACACAAAGCATTTGAAACTATAAACGCTCTGTGAACCTTTTGCTGCCCTTGTGTTCTTGTGTTCTTGTGGTTCAAAAAATTCTCCATAGATAACTTAAAATCACTCTCTAATTTAAACACAAAGCACACAAAGAGTTTTCGCAAAGCACACAAAATATTTGAAACTATAAAAACTCTGTGTGCCTAGTGGTCCAATTTTGTTCTTTGTGTTTCAAAAAATTCTCCTTAAAATAGCTTAAACCTATTATCTTTAAAAAAAATATAGCTATGTCATTTACAAGTAAAACCATTTTCATTACAGGAGCCAGTCGTGGTATTGGAAAAGCAATTGCACTGAGGCTAGCCAAAGAAGGAGCAAATATTGTAGTGGCCGCAAAAAGCACCACAGAAAATCCGAAGCTTGGCGGAACCATTTTTAGCGCAGCAAAAGAAATAGAAGAGGCAGGAGGCAAAGCACTTGCCGTACAATGCGATATTAGAGACGAAGCACAAATACAAGCTGCAGTAGATAAAGCGGTAGAAACATTTGGAGGTATAGATGTGCTCATTAACAATGCATCTGCTATATCCCTCACTGGCACAGAAGCTACAGAGCCAAAACGTTTCGACCTTATGCACAGCATAAACGTACGAGGCACTTTTTTTATGAGCAGGGCTTGTATACCACACTTAAAAAAATCTTCTAACGCCCATATTATAACACTTTCTCCTCCGCTCAATATGGATATGAAATGGTTTAAACATCATATTGCCTATACATTGAGCAAGTACAATATGACCATGATTGCACTTGGCCTTGCCGAAGAATTGAAACAATTTAATATTGCATCAAACGCTTTGTGGCCCCGTACTACCATTGCTACGGCAGCTGTACAAAATTTATTAGGTGGCGAAGCACTTATAAATATGAGCCGTACACCCGATATTGTTGCAGATGCCGTTTTTGCTATCGTTAGCAGACCATCAACAAGCTGCACAGGCAATGCTTTTATAGATGAAAATGTATTGGCCGAAGCAGGCATGACCGATTTGGATAAATATGCAGTAGTACCAGGCGGAAAGCTCTACAATGATTTGTTTCTATAAACTAAGATCAATACTACATTTTTCTGTGCATTAATTTGCAATTATACCTTATTAAAATCATTTGCTTGTTGTATAAATAGTGCATTAACTATTTATGCAGCAGCATAATTTGTATAATAAGTATTTATTTTTTTACAAAAGCTTACGCTTACTTTTTTGCAAAAATGAGTTGCTACTATTGTATCTCGTTTTATAAGATTCTACGCCCTGCCAATTAGTAAAAGTAGATTGTATGAAATTTTGAAGAACGAAAAGTATGGAAGTAGTTTAGTATATAGATTACCTAGCTAAACTTGCCCCTCTTTTCCCTTCCAAATAATCTACATACTGAACCGAACCTAAACGAAATTTGAAAGGTATTTTGGTAATTTTTTCAAATTTTAATTCTTGCCTACAAAAAAACGCCAGGTTGCTGCAATAAAACGTAGGGGAAACCAACATGGAAGGGGCAATAATTGTAGGCTTATTTTGGGCTGGTATTAAGCTAAACGGGCGCTGCTTTACCAAGTAAAACGGGGAGTTTGTTGCCAAAGCAACTGCTCCAGAAATGGGCAAAACATTTTGGCTAAAACTAAAGTGGCTAGCAAAAACCATGCAGAAAAATAAAAATAACAATTTTCGTTTCATTTTTAATAGGTAATCATTGTAAATTTACGCAATTATAAGTGTATCCGTTTTATGGGGCTTCTAATAAATTAATAGAGTTTTATTTTTTAAATTTAGATATGTCATTAAATCAAAGTCTACAACAAGGGTTGTTGCAAAGATTATCGCCGCAGCAAATACAGCTAATGAAGTTGTTGCAGGTGCCTACTGCTATATTGGACGAACGTATAAAGGAAGAGCTGGAAGAGAACCCCGCACTAGAACAGGTAGATGAAGAGAACCATGAAGATGAATTTGAGAAGGATGAATTTGCAGATGATGGAGAAGATGATTATGAAACGGAAGGAAGCCAAGATGAATATGACAATATAGATATAAGCGATTATGTGCAAGAAGGCGATGATGATGTGGGCGATTATAGACTGAAGGATGAAAATTACCCCGAAAAGGACGATGGTAAAGTTATTCCGCATAAAGTAGAAACCAGCTTTAATGAAATAATGCTGCAACAGCTAGGGTTATTGAACTTAGATGAAAAGCAACTAAGAATTGCTGAACAATTGGTAGGTAGTTTAGATGATGATGGCTATTTGCGTAGGGAAATAAGTTCTATCATAAATGACTTGGCGTTTAGGCAAAATATAGATACAAACGAAAAGGAGATAAGCGAATTGCTTTTGCAAATTCAGCAGTTTGACCCGCCTGGAGTAGGTGCACGCAACCTACAAGAGTGCTTGTTGTTGCAACTGGAAAGAAAGACATCTCTGGGCAAAATTATTGAGGTATCCATAACTGTTTTAGAAAAATTCTTTGATGAGTTTACCAAAAAACATTACGAGAAAATACAACGTGCGCTCAATCTTTCTGACGAACAATTAAGAGAGGTTATTAACCAAATAATAAAACTAAACCCCAAGCCAGGTGGCAATGTAGGAGATGGCGATAAGAATGCCAATTATGTAATTCCCGATTTTTTTATTGCAAATAATGTAGGCAAACTTGAACTCACGCTCAACAGTAAAAATGCCCCCGATCTTCGCATTAGCGAAGGGTACAAGGATATGTTGCGGGATTATGATAAAGGAACCAAAAAAGACAAGAGTCAAAAAGATGCGGTGCTTTTTATAAAGCAAAAAATAGACAGTGCAAAATGGTTTATAGATGCCATAAAACAACGGCAAAATACGTTGCTTAATACCATGGAAGCCATTATGAATTACCAACATGAGTTTTTTCTTACTGGCGATGAAACAGAACTGCGTCCTATGATTCTTAAAGATATAGCCGAAAGAACAAACTTGGATATTTCTACGGTAAGCCGGGTTGCCAATAGCAAATTTGTGCAAACGGAATTTGGCACATATCGCTTAAAATTCTTTTTTAGCGAAAGCTTGCAAACAGACAGTGGGGAAGAAGTAAGTACAAGAGAAGTAAAAAAAATATTGACAGATTTAATTGAAGAGGAAAGTAAGAAGCATCCTTACAGCGATGAAAAATTGACAGATATGTTACAAGAAAAAGGCTACAACATTGCAAGACGAACAGTTGCAAAGTACAGAGAGCAATTGAATATACCCGTTGCAAGACTTAGAAAAATACTATAAAATGGATTCAGCTTTTTCAGAACAAGATATTACCATAAAAAAATACGTGCATCCTTTATTGAAGTGGCCAGCACAGTTCTTTTCTTATATTTTTCACCCCGCATTTGTACCTATTTATGTTATTGCATTTTTGGTATATGTTCATCCCTCGTATTTTTCAGGATTTTCAGCAAAGGCAAAATTGCAAACGATCTTTATTGCTACATTTAACTTGGTTTTTTTTCCATTGCTAAGTGTTTTGTTGCTTAAAGCAGTTGGCTTTATAGATTCCATTTTTCTTCGATCGAGAAAAGATAGGATCATACCCTATATGGCAAGTGGTATTTTTTTCTTTTGGGCATATACCGTTTTTAAAAAGCAAGAAATGTACCCGCCTATCATGGCATCGTTTATCTTAGGAGTATTTTTGGCTGCAAGTGCTGCGCTCATTGCAAATATTTATTTTAAGATAAGCATGCACGCCATTGGTATGGGTGGATGGTTGGGTATTTTTTGGGTAATAGCAAATGAAAACTCCATGCTGATGACTTGGCCTATTGCGCTTGCTTTGCTCCTTACAGGCATTATTTGCACTGCACGTTTAATTGTGAGCGACCATTCTCAAAAAGATATTTATATGGGGCTTTTTGTAGGATTTCTTTGTCAGCTAGTAGCATCTTGGGTTAACTAATATGATTTTAGAAAAATCATTGTCACATTAAAAGACACTTTTTTGCATACATAATTTTAAACCAGTTGCTTTACATAGCTATCCCCTTCGTTTACAAAACCATTTATGGCCAGTAAAGTTTTATAATTTTTATGGTGTATTTTGTTATAAACAATACGCTTTGCGCCTTCTGATATTAATTGTTGTTTTTCTTTTTCAAAAATAAATTTACTCACTTTATAGTCTCGGTATTTTTTGGTAGTGTAATTTAAAACTACAGTGGCATCTCCATTATCGGCAATAGTGGTACTAAAAACATTTGCTATTACAAGATCACGCAATACCACAAAGTTATAATTGCTTTCTAACTGTTCTGCTGTAAATTCAGGGAAATAACGTTTGATATCTGCATCATAAAATGTCAAAAATTTTAAAATCAATTTTTCGTCTCCGGTAAATTCTATTAACTCAAAATTTTCACGGTATCTATACAGTTTATTGAGGTAGATAATGTTAATGATTAGCAGAATAATATTGGTAAGAATAATAGGCCAAGCATTGAAGAGAATGCCATAAACAATAAATGCAACACTGCCCAAGCCATTGTAAATTCTGAATTTAATATCGCCATTTACCAATAAGGAAATAACAAGAAATAGCGAAGCCAGGTAACCGATATAGGGTGCAATTTGTTGAGCCATAAAACATAAAGGCGTACCATTTTATAAATACAAAATGAAATACTTTGTAGTAAAATGAATTAAGGTGTAAGCGTAATAGATCCAAAAACGGTAGGTTTGCCTGCCATAAAATAATTTATGGTACCAACGGTATCTTTCTTAAAAAATACGGAAGTATTATCGGCAATGCCTTGTTTGTTTATTACAACACTATCTATTGAGTAAACTCCCTTTGCGCTACCAGATTGGTTTACGAATGTGAAAGAAGACCCATTTACAGCAGTAATATTTGCGGGAGAAAAAGAGGCATCTTTTATATAAATGTAGTTGGTAGGTAATAGTCCACCTTGTGCTTCGGGAATACCCTTGTTGTCTTTATTGCAAGAAGCTATTACAAAAGGAGCAACAAAAAGTACCAATAATCTTAATCTCATAAAAATTACATTCGTTATGGGTACAATTTAGTAAAAAAGGAGCAATTGAGGTAAGATTTGATTTTTTTTAGTGTAATTAGAGACTTTTTATCGGCCCAGCACAATTATAAAGAACCAATTTTCCTGTAAATGTTTTTTTGGATAATAATCCCCTTTGCCTCGGCTCGAGTCTTCTCGTACAATTAGCCCTGCCCCTGTTGCTGTATATAAAAAACTTCCTATTCCGCCATTCGATAACCGTAGAGCAGCCATTGTAAATATGCAGCACAAGAAAAGAAGCCAAGCGTACCAATAACTCTTGTAGCGTTCCTAAAAGAGTTATATTTTATAGCCTAAGCATGTGTTGTTGATACGCACATCTGCAAAAGCTATGTTGCATACCAGCAACGGCAGCGCTAAAATAGAGCAACCAATTACTACAGATAATTTAAGTATATTTGAAATGCAAACAAGGGCTACATGAATTGAATAGTTCGTGAGACACGAACGAAGGTGGAGTCGCTTGTATATTTTTGAATAAAATTTTCCAGCATGTTGAAATTAGTAAAAAAAACAGGGTTACTTATTGTTTTTGGTTTTTTAGCTACAGTTGGTTTTGCCCAAACCACCGCCAGCGATTGGTTTGATAAGGGGATGGAGTTTTTTAATAAAAAACAGTACAAAGAGGCGGTAGTGGCATTTGATAAGGCCAGCACCCTCAATACACAGTACGACAAGGCTTTTTACCGGGCAGGCTGGTGCTATAATGATGGTGAGCAATACGTAAAGGCTACAGAGCGGTTGCAAAAAGCAGTTGCCATCAATAAAACTTATGCGGAGGCTTGGCAGGAATTGGGTTATGCCTACAAAAAACTAGGTAAGAACCAAGATGCCCTCACCAGCCTGAACAAAGCCATTGAAGCAAGGCCCAGCTATGCCATGGCCTTTAAGCAAAAAGGCGATGTGTATCAAAACATGAAAAATTATCCCGAAGCCATTGAGGCATATAAAAAATGTACTGAACTAGATGCCTACAACGAAAGCGCCTTTTATAACATTGGGTACCTTTACAACGCAACTGAAGATTTTAACAATGCCCTGTGGTGGTTAAAAAAGGCCATCACACTTAAAAAAAACGTAAGTACTTATAACGAGATAGGATTTGCATATTACAAGCAAAAGCTGAACGATTCGGCCATTACCTATTACAAAAATGCATTGGCAATCAACCCCGACAATGGTACGGCCTATAAGGGTATTGGTGATGTTTATCGCCGGAATTATAGTCCAGCTAAAACCGATGAAGCGATGGAAGCGTACAAAAAGGCGATCCAAAACAATCCCAAAAGTGCTGGCTCGCATTTTGGGCTGGGCTGGTGCTACAATGAAAAATCACGTTACGATGAAGCAATACCCTTATTGAGCAAATCATTGGAACTGGACAATACACTGGTAGCCGGTTATACAGAAATGGGCTATGCGCAATATATGACAACTCAATACACTGCTGCATTGGAAACATTTAGGAAAGGTATTGCCTTGGATAATAAAAATGCCCTTTGTAGGTATTACAGTGGGCTGGTGTACATCAAGCTAAATGACAAAACCAATGCGACCAAGATGTACAACGATTTGTCGAGCTTTGATCAAAAACTGGCAAATAAGTTACTGGCAAAAATAAATGCGATGTAATAAACAAAAATGGCTGTGTTGCATGAATAGGCGTGGATAATTTCCTCGGTTCGAGTCTTCTCGAACTGTCAGTTCCTGTTGCTGTATATATGAAACTTTCCTGTTCCGCCGTTCGATAACCGTAAAGCAGCCATTGTTGGTATGCAGCGCAAGCAAAGAAGCCAAGCGTGCCAACAACTCTTCTAGCGTTCCTGAAAAATTTATATTTTCTGCTTGTTTGCCTTCATCTTATCGAAGATATTTAAATCTACCATCATAATTTGTTGAAATATTATTTATTCATTTCCATTAAATTTCTCAGTACCCCCAATTCTAGTCCCCGTATTTCTGCCAGCCCTCGCAACCTGCCTATTGCTGAATAACCAGGGTTTGTTTTCTTTTTTAAATCATCCAGCATTTGATGCCCATGATCCGGACGCATTGGAATTGATATATTTCTTTGTTGCATTACTTGAACAATTTCTTTTACAACAGCGTACATGTCTACATCTCCTTCCAAGTGATTGTCTTCATAAAAATCACCTAGCTCATTTCGCCTTGTGCTGCGCAAATGAATGAAATGTATTCTGTCAGCAAATTGTTTTATCATGGCAGGCAAATCATTTTCTACCATCACACCAAACGAACCGGTGCAAAAACAAAGCCCGTTATGTAAGGAAGGAACTTCTTTTATCAAAGCTTCCACATCTTTTGCTGTACTTACAACCCGTGGCAAACCTAAGATACTAAACGGCGGGTCATCGGGATGAATGGACATCACTACACCACAATCTTCCACTACCGGAATAATTTGCTGTAAGAAATAAATCAGATGTTGCTGTAACTTATTTCTGTCAATCTCTTTGTATGCATCCAATGCTTGCTGAAATTGCTCTATAGTAAAACTTTCTTCACTTCC
>JANMGS010000263.1:0-6566 GCA_031374745.1 Ferruginibacter sp.
TATGCGTCCATTGTTTCAAAAACACCAAGATGATATTATGAGTGGGCATTTTAGTAAAACCATGATGGAAGATTGGGCAAATGATGATAAAAATTTATTGGCATGGAGAGCAGCTACCGGCGAAACAGCTTTTGAAAAAACACCCGCTGGCGATATGAAAATAGCAGAGCAGACGTTTTTTGATAATGCATTATTATTTGTAGCAATGATAAGGGCTGGTGTAGAATTAGCTTTTGAGACAATGGTAGAAGCTGGTATTAAAGAAGAGTCTGCATATTATGAATCACTACACGAAACACCATTGATTGCAAATACCATTGCCCGTAAAAAATTATTTGAAATGAACAGGGTTATTTCTGATACGGCGGAATATGGTTGTTATTTATTTGACCATGCATGTAAACCTTTATTGGCAAATTTTATGAGCAAAATTGATACAGATGTAATTGGGAAAAATTTCAATGAAGGAATAGATGCTGGGGTGGATAACAAAGTATTGATACAAGTAAACCATGCCTTACGCTCTCATCCTGTAGAAATTATTGGGGCACAATTAAGACAAGCCATGACGAATATGAAAACGATAAGTACAAACGCATAATGAATACAATATCTGAAATATTATTAGATTTTACAGCAGCAGCGGAGAGATTAAAATATGTCGTAAACAGAACCCCTTTGCAATTAAACCATAACCTCTCTAAAAAATACCAATGCAATGTGTATTTAAAAAGAGAAGATTTGCAAGTAGTACGTTCGTATAAATTGCGTGGTGCATATAATATGATGAGTAGTTTGTCGCCAGAGCAATTGCAAAAGGGTGTTGTATGTGCAAGTGCAGGCAACCATGCGCAAGGCTTTGCATACAGTTGTAGAAAATTGGGTGCCAAAGGAGTTGTATTTATGCCAGTAATTTCGCCCAATCAAAAAATATCGCAAACTAAGATGTTTGGAGAAGATTTTGTAGAAGTAAAATTGATTGGTGATACGTTTGATGATTGCGCCATAGCCGCAAAAAAATATACAGAAGAAAATGGAATGACTTTTATTCCACCATTTGATGATTATAAAATTATTGAAGGGCAGGCAACAGTTGGGGTAGAAATATTCGAACAATTTAATAAGCAACAAGAACAAAGCGAAGAAAACAAATCACACCAATCTACCACGCCAATCTCGCAGGTGTCCCTCTCCGCCGATTGGCGGAAGGATAGGAGGGCCGTCGATTTCATCTTCCTAGCAGTAGGTGGCGGTGGTTTAAGTGCAGGTGTAGGGTCTTATTTTAAAACCTTTTCTCCCCATACAAAAATAATTGGCGTAGAGCCAAAAGGTGCGCCAAGTATGTATGAAGCGCTAAAAGCAGGCCAGCCAGTTACCCTACAAAATATAGAGTGTTTTGTAGATGGCGCTGCAGTAAAACGTGTAGGCGATATTACTTTTTCTATTTGTAAAAATGTGTTAGATGATATGCTGCTGATAGATGAAGGGAAAGTTTGTACAACTATTTTACGCTTGTACAATGAAGATGCAATAGTTGCCGAACCTGCTGGAGTATTAAGCATTGCTGCTTTGGATGAATATGCAGCGCTGATAAAAGGTAAAAATATTGTGTGCGTTATTGGTGGGGGTAACAACGACATTGACCGTATGCAAGAAATTAAAGAACGGAGTTTGCAATACGAAGGATTGAAGCATTATTTCCTTATTCGTTTTGCACAACGACCAGGGGCTTTAAAAGAATTTGTAAACCATGTGTTAGGCGATAACGATGATATAACCAGATTTGAATACATGCAAAAGCACAATAAAGAAACTGGCCCTGCTTTGGTGGGTATCGAATTAAAAACAAAAGATGATTACGATGTGTTGTTGAAAAATTTAAAAGACTATCATATTAACTATACAGAATTGAAGAGCGGAGATAATGCTTTTGGGTATTTGGTATAAGGCCCCTCTTCTATCTTCTCCCCGAGGGGGAGAAGGAAATCTCGAAGATAATAGCGAAGATTAAGTAGAGTAAGAAAAATGTATATGAAAAGTTTGAGAGTCGACAACTATCTGCGGGGAGATTGATTGGGAGATAAGTTTGGAGATAAAGTTGAATAAAAGTTTTGTGAATCAAAATGTGGGATAAATAATTAGAAGCCACAGGTTTTTGTTGAAAAAGAATCTGAAGCTGATGTGGTAGATAAAATGTTTGGATATGTTTAATGTGCCGCTTCCTCTCCTTCGGAGAGGGAGAAGGAGGGAGAGGCTTTTAAAAAAGATTACATGATGAAATGCTTAATTACAAATGCTGACAATGATATAAAGCTTGGCCTCCCTTTCCTTCGGAGAGGGAGCAGCCTGTCCCTAGACTTCGGGAAGGGGGAGGCTCTAGGCCTTTACGACCCTCGCTTTGAGCACGACGCTTGTGGTATTGGTTTTGTTGCCAATATTAAAGGTGTAAAGTCGCACCAGCATATTGCTGATGCGCTAACTGTATTGGAAAATATGGAGCACAGGGGCGCATGTGGTTGCGAAAACAACTCTGGCGATGGCGCAGGAATTATGTTACAAATGCCGCACGAATTTTTCTTTGATGAATGTAAAAAAATAGGCATTCATTTACCCCCATTCACAAAATATGCAGTGGGTGTTATTTTTTTCCCAAAAGAAATAAGAGTAAGAGAAGAATGTCGTTCGTTGTTTAATAAAGCGGCTGAAAAGTTACATATAGAAATACTTGGTTATAGAAAAGTGCCTGTAAATACAGACAATATTGGGCCAACGGCTTTAAGTGTAGAACCAGAACTGGAACAGGTTTTTATTGCACGCCCAGATCATATTAAAGATGTGGATGCTTTCGAAAGAAAGCTTTTTGTTCTACGAAATTATGCTACACATACCATTAACAATACCATTAAAAAAGATAATATTGGATTTTACTTCGCTTCGCTTTCTTACAAAACGATTATATACAAAGGTCAATTAACCAGCACTCAGGTACGAAATTATTTTCCAGATTTATCTAACAAAAAATTGGTAAGTGCCTTTGGATTGGTGCATTCTCGTTTTGCAACCAATACTTTTCCAAGTTGGAAATTGGCACAACCATTTAGGTACATAGCGCACAATGGAGAGATAAATACGTTGCAAGGGAATCTTAATTGGCTTAAAGCAGTACAGCAAAGATTTGCCACGCCTTTTTTTAGTAAAGAAGAAATGGATTTATTATTGCCTATTATCTATGGCCAACAATCTGATTCAGCCTGTTTGGATAACATGATTGAATTACTATTATTGTGTGGAAGAAGCCTCCCGCATGTGATGATGATGCTCATACCCGAAGCTTGGGATGGCAATGAGGATATGGATCCAGTAAAGAAAGCATTCTACGAATTTCATGCAAGTATCATGGAACCTTGGGATGGTCCAGCTTCTATTTCATTTACCGATGGAAAAATTATTGGCGCTACGCTGGATAGAAATGGATTGCGTCCATCAAGATATTGTGTAACTACCGATGATAGAGTAATTATGGCAAGTGAAACGGGCGCATTGCCTATTGATCAAAAATTGATTAAGAAAAAAGGAAGATTACAGCCAGGGAAAATGTTTGTTGTAGATTTAGAACAAGGAAGAATTATAAGCGATGAAGAACTAAAACAAAATATCTGTAGCCAAAAGCCTTACGATAAATATTTAAACCAATATAAAATTCGATTAGAAGAAATTGAAGAGCCTCGTGTAGCATTTACACATTTATCCGATGCTTCTATCCTAAAATATCAAAAAGCATTTGGTTATTCTACAGAGGATATTGATACCATTTTAAAACCTATGGCATTAGATGGAAAGGAGCCAATTGGCTCTATGGGAACGGATACTCCCCTTGCAGTGTTGAGCGATATTCCACAACACATCAGTTCTTATTTTAAACAATTATTTGCACAAGTTACCAATCCCCCTATAGATCCAATAAGAGAGCGATTGGTAATGAGCCTTGTTTCTTTTGTGGGAAACAATGGAGATTTATTGGAAGAAAGACCAGAGGATTGTCATACTGTTGCATTGAAACATCCCATACTAACCAGTAAGGAATTGGAAAAGTTAAGGAGCATTGATACCGGTAAATTTCAAAGCAAAACCTTGCAAACATATTTTAGAGCAGATGGAAAGCCGGGGTCTTTAAAAGCTGGCTTAGAAAGATTGTGTAGATATGCAGAAGATGCAGTACATGATGGATTTGAAGTGTTGATATTAAGCGACCGGGCTGTAGATAGCGATCATGCAGCCATTCCAACATTATTGGCTACATCGGCCGTGCATCATCATCTTATAGAAAAAGGATTGCGTGGTCAAGTAGGTATTGTTGTTGAAGGTGGAGATGTGTGGGAAGTGCATCACTTTGCTTGCTTGATTGGGTTTGGGGCAACTGCTATCAACCCATATTTAGCCATGGCATCTATTCGCAATATGAAAGTGAATGGAAGCTTACATACAAATTTAGAATGGGAAGCGCTACGTCAAAATTATATAAAAGCAGTTTGCGATGGGTTGCTAAAAGTGTTTTCTAAAATGGGAATTTCTACCTTACAATCTTACCAGGGTGCACAAATTTTCGAAATAGTAGGATTAGATAAATCTTTAGTAGATAATTATTTTAAAGGGGCAGTGAGTAGGATAAATGGGGTAGATCTTGATGGGCTTGCAAAAGAAGCATTGGCAAAACATTGTATAGCATTCAGTAAAAAAACGATGCCCAATAACCGTTTACCTGTTGGCGGCGTTTATCAATGGAAGCGCAAAGGAGAATTTCATTTGTTTAATCCTACTACCATTCATCTCTTACAGTATTCTACAAGGATGAACGATTACAATACTTTTAAGAAATATTCTAAAGCGGTAAACGACCAAAGCGAAAGAGCAGCAACGCTCAGAAGTTTATTTAATTTTAAAATTATACGCCCTGCTATTTCTATTGATGAAGTAGAACCAGCAGAAAATATTTACAAACGCTTTGCAACTGGTGCCATGAGTTTTGGTAGCATTAGTTGGGAGGCACACACCACATTGGCTATTGCTATGAACAAACTTGGCGGCAAGAGTAATACTGGCGAGGGTGGAGAAGACGAAAGTCGCTATAAAGAATTACCCAATGGTGATTCCATGCGTTCATCTATCAAACAAATTGCATCGGCAAGATTTGGAGTAACGAGCTTGTATTTAACAGAAGCAGATGAGTTGCAAATAAAAATGGCGCAAGGTGCAAAGCCTGGCGAGGGTGGACAATTGCCCAGTTATAAAGTAGATGAATGGATTGGAAAAGTACGTCATGCAACAGCAGGTGTGGGATTAATTTCTCCCCCACCGCACCATGATATTTATTCTATAGAAGACCTAGCACAACTTATTTTCGATTTAAAAAATGCCAATCGTGCTGCCAGAATAAATGTAAAACTCGTAAGCAAAGCGGGCGTGGGTACCATTGCTGCAGGTGTAGCAAAAGCAAAAGCAGATGTAATTTTAATTGCAGGGCACGATGGTGGTACTGGTGCATCGCCTATTAGTTCTATAAAACATGCTGGTTTGCCTTGGGAGCTTGGTTTGGCAGAAGCCAATCAAACATTGGTAAAAAACAAATTGCGCAGCCGTGTGGTTTTACAAGCCGATGGGCAAATGAAAACTGGTAGAGATATTGCCATTGCAACATTACTTGGTGCAGAAGAATGGGGCGTGGCCACCGCGGCATTGGTGGTAGAGGGTTGCATTATGATGCGCAAATGTCATTTGAATACCTGCCCCGTTGGCATTGCTACACAAGATCCTGCATTGAGAAAACGTTTTACAGGAGATGCAGAACATGTGGTAAATTTCTTTAAATTCTTAACAGAAGAATTGAGAGAGATAATGGCAGCGCTTGGTTTTAAAACCATCAATGAAATGGTGGGTCAAGCAGATTGTTTGGAACAAAAAACAGATATTGAACATTGGAAATACAAACAACTAGATTTATCGCCGATACTTTTCAAACAACCAGCATCTGTATTGGTTGGTTTATACAATCAAGAAAACCAAGACCACGAGTTGGAAGATGTATTGGATTGGAAATTGATTGAAGCAGCAACAGCATCTTTGTTAAATAAAGAAAAATCAGCAGCATTTTTCCATATTAAAAATACAAACCGAACTGTGGGCACAATATTATCAAACGAAATAACAAAGTTGTACAAGGCCGATGGCTTGCCAGACGATACCATTCATTTTAAGTTTAATGGAACAGCTGGACAAAGTTTTGGCGCATTTAATACAAATGGCATTACATTGGAATTAGAAGGAGATGCCAATGATTATTTTGGAAAAGGATTGAGCGGTGCAAAATTAATTGTGTATCCATCAGGCGATGCAGGTTTTGTGCCAGAGGAAAATAGCATTATTGGCAACGTGGCATTTTATGGTGCTACTAGTGGTAATGCATTTATAAGAGGAAAAGCAGGCGAACGTTTTGCAGTAAGAAACAGCGGCGCAAATGTAGTGGTAGAAGGGGTAGGCGACCATGGCTGTGAATACATGACTGGTGGTAA
>JANMGS010000284.1:0-1595 GCA_031374745.1 Ferruginibacter sp.
TGCTGCAAGAGCCCAAACTATAGAAAAATCGGCGCCCTCAATAGATTCTTTAAAGGAGTTGGATATGATATTAAATTTATTAGATTCTAAAAATAACCCACCAAGTTATTTTGATATAAATGTTGGTATTGGTAATAAATTTTTTAGCCAAAAAAACAATTCAGTAAATGCGACACAGTCTCAGGTAAATAAATTGTATTACACACCTTCTTTAGGTTATCATCATAAAACAGGTTTTGGCATATCCATCACTCCATTTTTAGCCAACGATAATGGTGCTGTAAAAATTTACCAAACTGCACTAAGCCCATCGTATGATTATGTTGGTAAAAGTATCAGCGCTAGTATTTCTTACACCCACTACTTTGCAGATACAAAGGCTTACAATTCCAATTCTACTTTTCAAAACGATTGGTACTCAACCATTAGATACAAAAAATGGATTATTGAACCATCCATTGCTATTGGATATACAACAGGAGAGTTTAATGAAGTAAGCAGGCTGGATACTGTTGGACCAATGCCAAATATAGTTTATAATGATAGCACAAAAAATTCTATAAAAGATTTTTCTCTATCTGCCGGAATAGAACATAGTTTTGAATTTGAAAAACTATTTGGCGAAAATGATGGACTTACTTTAACACCGCAACTAATACTTACTACTGGAAGTGAGAAATATAAATCTACTCGTGTAAATAAGGTTATTTATCCTGCGCTTAATCAATTTTTACTTAAGCAAGCTGCTAGAAGAGGTAAAGTTGTTTCACGAACTCAAACAGATAATACCTCATTTGCTATCCAATCATTAGCCTTTTCTCTAAGCGCAGATTATAGCATTGGCAAATTTTCTATATCTCCCAATATTTATTCAGACTATTATTTGCCCGAGTCAACCGCAAAAAAGTTAAATACTGTTTTCTCTATCTCATTTGGGTATTACTTTTAATTTTTTTATTTAGTTTTTTTGAGATGAATATTTTAATGTAGAGGTTTTACAAAAGTTGGAATTCATAAAACTATCTAAAATAATGAGTGACTGTTTTTTTGCATAGATTCTTTCCTTGCCTCATTTTCTTACCTTCGCAAAAAATAAATATTTCTAATGAGTCTTCGTAATATTTTATCTGGTACTGGTGTAGCTATTGTAACTCCTTTTGCTAATAATCTTTCTGTAGATTACAATGCATTGGGTAAATTGATTGATTATATCATTGACAATGGAGTGAATTATGTGGTAACCTTGGGTACTACTGGCGAAACACCTGTATTGAACACAGATGAAAAAAAAGCCATCATACATTTTACCGAAAAGCATATTGCAGGCAGGGTTCCAATGGTAATTGGTATTGGGGGAAACGATACAGCAGCAGTCATCAATGATTTACAAACTTATCCGCTTGATGGGGCAGTAGCCGTTTTAAGTGCTAGCCCATATTACAACAAACCATCGCAAGAAGGAATATACCAACATTACAAAGCATTGGCAGCGGCATCGCCTAAGCCGATCATTTTGTACAATGTGCCGGGGCGCACGGGGCGCAATATGCTGGCATCTACTACACTTCGCCTAGCCGAGGTAAGTAATATTGCTG
>JANMGS010000585.1:0-2503 GCA_031374745.1 Ferruginibacter sp.
TCCTTGCTATCCAAATGCGTAGAGCCATACAAAACACTTTTCCCATCTGGAAAAAAGTATGCGCAAGTTGTTTTACCAGTGCCCGTGCTTATTAGTTTGGGTTCAAATTTTTCATCTGCACGTGTTGGTATTTTGCCCATCCAAATCTGGTCGCACATAATGCCGTTTTTTGTATCCGTTTTTTGAAATATCAAATACTTACCGTCTTTGCTTAAATAGGCTTCCGCATTGTCTCCACCAAAAGTTAGCTGGCGCACATTGGCAAAATGTGTTTCTCCAGGAAAGTGAATTGTATCAGAAAAGGGTTGAAAACTAGCCCCTTTACCGAAGCTGGTAAATGACATGCATGCAACAACAATAAAAACTGAAAAAGCTGTAATAAAATACTTCATTCTTTAAAATTTTTGCAAAGTTAACCTTAGTTCTAAAATTGATTGTCAAAAAATTGTAAACTAACCACCCATATTTAATACTTTTGCGACCAAACAACCTAAATGAAATACATTATTTTTATTATTTGCTGTACGAGTGTGTTTGCGTGTAATGAAACAAAAAAGCAAGTAGAAAAAGCCCCGGTCAACACCTCATCATCGGAAGCCGCTTTAAAAAAAGCAGTTGAACTATATCCTGATTCAATCATATTATTACAAAATCTTGTAGGCTATTATGGAAATGTTCAAAACTATGATGCGGCATTGGCTACGGTAAACAATGCCATACAAAAAGACAGCAGCAATCCTGCATTTTGGGATATCCGTTCTGCTATCTTAAATGAAAAAGCCGATACCATAGGCGCCATCTACTCACTACAAAGAGCCATTGCTATTTACCCTTTACCTGCCTATATTATTTCTCTGGGTGCCTTATACGCCGAAACAAAAAACCCAATGGCTTTGGAACTTGCAGATGCACTCCTCACAGGTAACAAAGCAAAAGCAGAAAAAGAAGCCTATTTTATTAAAGGTCTCTACTATAGTTTGTCAAATGAAAAAGAAAAAGCCATTCCATTTTTTGACAAATGTATTGCCATTAATTATACTTTTATGGATGCATATTTGGAGAAATCAATTGCCTTATATGATTTAAAAAAATACAGAGAAGCCGCAGATGTTTTAGAAAAAGCAGTAACATTACAAAATAGCTTTGCTGATGGATATTTTTATTTGGGCAAATGCTACGAAAAACTCAACAGACCCCAAGATGCCATAGAGGCTTATCAAATGGCTTTAAATTATGATGAAAATTTTATAGAAGCCAAAGATGCCTTGGGAAAACTTGGTGTAAAATAACCCCTAAACCTTTTCAACCTCTTAAACCTTTTCAACCTCTTAAACCTCTTAAACCTTTTAAACCTTTTAAACTTTTAACCATGCCCATCATAGCCCCTTCTCTACTAGCTGCCAATTTTCTTCAATTACAAAGTGAATGTGACATGCTAAATAATAGCAATGCAGATTGGTATCATATAGATGTTATGGATGGCGTGTTTGTACCCAATGTGAGCTTTGGCGCCATGGTAACAAAATTTATTACCAGTGCTTCTAAAAAATACAACGATGTACATTTAATGATAGAAAACCCTTCACTATATGCAGAAGCATTTAGAGATGCTGGAGCCAACAACCTCACAGTTCACTTAGAAGCATGCCCTCATTTACATAGAAATATACAGCAAATTAAAAGCCTTGGTATGCACGCAGGCGTTGCCATCAATCCACATACCTCCGTAGATTTACTTAAAGATATTTTAGCCGATATAGATGTAGTTTGTTTGATGAGCGTAAACCCTGGCTTTGGTGGACAATCTTTCATACCGCACACACTCCATAAAATAATACAACTCCGTAGGATGATAGACGAGCAAAACCTTGCCGTAAAAATAGAAATAGATGGAGGTGTTACTTTAGAAAATGCAAAGAGTATTATGGATGCCGGCGCACATGTGCTGGTAGCAGGCAATACCGTTTTTAAAGCCAACAATCCAATACAGATGATAGCAGATTTGAAAAATATATAGATTACCCTTTTTTTATTGGGCTTTAATATTACAATAAGGCTCGTAAGTTTCTAAAAAAACAATGAAAACTTTTCTTTTTCTTGGAATTAAGATAGTGAATCTAATATTCCAATTAAACCCAATTGTGTTGTAAGTATAATTAGATTCAGCGCTAGCTGGAGCATTACCCTCGCTATTAGTATTTGTAAAATACCTTTTATACTGCTAAGATTGTCCAATGACATTCTTTGCGCCCTTGCTCCTTTGCGAGCCTTGCGTGATACTAGGTGGGCTAAATAATAAACAAAAAACGACTATCCGCTATTTGGTGCAAAAAGATGCTTGTCCAAATATTAATTCTCTGTTATATTCAAAAGGCATACTTCATTAAGACTGAAAAGAAGACGCTGTCTTTTTATAATGTAAAACTGTGCATCTGTGGCAAAAAAATGGCCACAGATGCACCCTTTTATCCTCTCTTTTTAAATATGCTACAGATTGGGTAGA
>JANMGS010000316.1:0-1908 GCA_031374745.1 Ferruginibacter sp.
GATGCGGTTGCAGCCATTACTACAAAAGTTATAGAAGTACATATCTCCAATATTTTTGGTAGAGAAGAATTTAGGAAATTCTCACACGTATCTGCAAAGTGTGTGGGCGTTATAAGTGGGTTGGGGTTGAAGGGGTATGAGTTGGGGGTGAGGTTTATTGTAGAAAAGAAATAGTTTTAATGTAATATTTGCTTCCACGTTTTGCAAATGTTTTCAAAAGAAATACCAGCATTGGCCGGACTACTACTAGGCAATGAAAAGTATCTAATTGTTGTTTCTTTAGTAAAATATTTGTTGTATAAAGTTTCTGCTTTTTTACCGTTAAAACATATTGTGTGTAAATGTTTGTGTTTTGCAATAAAAATATTTAGCTCATTTGCTTTCTCATTTTTAATGGCTGAATCTAAACTACCAAGCCTATTAGCTTGTTCAATTACATCCCATAGGGCAATATTGTTTTTAATGAGCAAGGTTATCTTTTCATTATAAGATAGGGGTATTTCGCTGTTTGTAATTGATGCCATAATCTTCCAAAACTTATTTCTTGGATGCCCATAATATTCTTGCAATTCCAATGACTTATCACCAGGCATTGTTCCTAAAATGAGTACCCTACTATTTGTACTAGAAATTGCTTTAAAAGATTTTTTTAAAATAGTATTAGTAGATTCCATAGTTATTAAGGCAATATGCTGCAAGTGTTTATTTTTACTCTAAAATTTTTTCTACTGATTTCACCATAATCTTAAAGGCCTCCAACTCCTCAAACTGCCCCTGTATAAAACCATTGTCTTCTAGCTTTCCTAAAACTTTATACATTTCTTCGTTGTTTTCATATACCATTTTACGATAGGGGTTGTTGTAGTCTTTTTCTCTAGATTTTAAAATACCTTCAGTCATCCACTGTTTGGTAGCAAGGGTCTGTTGTAATAGTTCTTTAAATAAATCTGCACTAAATTGTTTGGTGGTGAGGTTTAATATTTCTAACAAAGAACAATAAGCGTGCTCCAACAAATCTGTTTCATAATTAACAGCTTCCAATTTATATCTATTATGCATATCTGTCCAACTGCTAATTGTATTTGAAACAACAGCTGCTTTTATTTTTTTGACAGTAGATGTTTTCATCAATTGTCCGCCAATATTCAAAAAAATAGAACGAGATATTTTTACAGGTAAAGAATTTTTAAATTCTTCAAAATCAGTAAAGCCATTTTTATTAAAATGATTCAACAAGGTGCACATACTATAATATTGAACAACCTCTTTAAATACTTTAATACTTTGAGGTACTTTTACAATTTTAGTATTCCTATCAGTGTTTTCAATATTTTTTACCATCGCTTCCCCTTTTTCATTGGGTACCAATTTTTCCAAATATTCTATGGCATCAAAAATTTCATTGATGGTATCAGGCGCCAGATAATCATAGGCAATCAATTGTATTTTTTCGGTACGTTTATCCCTGTCATTGTATTTCTTAGCATTGCGTTCTAGCGCATACATATTGTACATAAACCAATAAGCAGGCATAATTACAAGCTCATCTTTTGAAACATCATTGCTTACCAAACTAAATGGAATGCTGATATTTAACTCTGCAGGAAAATCTCCTTTGGCAATAATGGTAAACGAAGCAAACTTGCTATTGTGTTTTAAACTCACACAAAGCCCTGGCCAAAAACCACGCCCTGCTTGTATTTCGCCATCTGCACCACGGCTATTGTGGTTGCTACCTATAGTAGCACCAGCAGCCATATTGCTTTGCCCCATTACCAAGGCGGCACATAAAAATGAATTGTTGTGGTGTTGCTCGTGATTGGGAAATATTAAAGAATTCAAAACCTCACAACAAGAAATGGTTGAATTATTTCCCAAATATGAATTGATAAGCCTAGCACCATATTT
>JANMGS010000319.1:0-1582 GCA_031374745.1 Ferruginibacter sp.
ATATAAAAATCTTTTTTTATATGATAGATATATGTTTAATATTGTTATGTTTTTGTTTGGAGCGCCTTCCTGCCGGCAAAGGCAGGTCGCCACTGAAGCCTAATTGAAACGCTTCAGCTTGTAAACAAAAAAAATAAAAAAGGATGAAAAACAATATCACAAAAGTAAAAGTGGGTATTAAAAAAAAGCTAATGTAGGGATAAATATTATCTAACAAACAGATAAAGACCCTACCTCCACAAAGAAGCAGGGTTTTTCATTTTAAAACAAAAACAATAAAAAAGGCATGTATTTTAACGAAAAAACAATTATTTATTTTAACAATGAGTATGTATTGGCAACGGAGGCCAAAACTGGATTATTTGATCAATCACTTCATTATGGCTACGCTGTATTTGAGGGCATACGATCTTATGCAACTGAAAACGGAACAAAAATTTTTAAACCGATAGAACATTTTGAAAGATTAAAATTTTCTTGTGACAGTGTAGGTATACCACTTAACTATAGCACACAGCAAATGATAGATATTTCTTATGAGGTATTGTCAAAAAATAATTTGGAAGA
This sequence comes from Ferruginibacter sp., assembly GCA_031374745.1. Lineage (GTDB taxonomy): Bacteria > Bacteroidota > Bacteroidia > Chitinophagales > Chitinophagaceae > Ferruginibacter. Next base: position 568 of record JANMGS010000319.1, read on the forward strand.
TGCTTATTTGCGCCCTTTGGTATTTTGTCCACCAAATATGAGTTTGCAAAAAGCCAAGGAATCTTTGTTAATGATTGCAGCGTGGAGTTGGGGAGCATACTTAGGCGATAATTTGATAAGGGTAATGACTTCTTCCTTTCAAAGACCCAACCCTAAAGGATTTAAAATTCATGCAAAAATTAGTGGCCATTACGTAAACTCTATCATGGCTTGCCAAGAAGCAAAAGACAACGGTTTTGATGAGGCGTTGTTGTTGGATATTAATGACAATGCAGCAGAAGGGCCAGGCGCCAATTTATTTATTGAAAAAGACGGCAAATTATTTACGCCGCCTTCCAATTTTATTTTACCCGGTATTACAAGAGCAACCGTAATAGAAATCTGTGCAACCTTGGGAATAGCTGTAGAAGAAAAAATAATTACAGTAGACGAAATAAAAAATGCAGATAGTGCTTTTTATTGTGGTACCGCAGCAGAAATTATTGGTTGGCAATCATTGGATGAATATGTTTTTCCAAAAGCATGGGATACATCAATAGGAAAAACGATTCAATCGGCTTATAAAGCAAAAGTGTTGGAGCAGGAGTTTAGATTGGAGTTGGTGTAAGAGATGTCCCACAAAGGGTACAAAGGGTCACAAAGAAATTGTTTTGTGGGAAGAACAAAGGTGAGAAGGGTTTAGGGTTTTTGAATTGCCCTGCGCTTTAGCGCAGGGATAAATAATAAAGTTGAAAGGGCTTTAGCCCGCTATAGCAGACCATTTGGGGCTAAAGCCCCTTTGGAGGAGATGCTTTTATCTCCGACCTAAAGGTCGGCGCAATCCAAAAACTGCAATTCATAAAAATTGTTCTTGAAACACCAAATAAAAAGACAAGGAATAAAAATGAAATATGACAGAACTAAATAAATATTCAAAAACAATAACGCAAGACGAAACACAACCTGCAGCGCAAGCAATGTTGTATGGCATTGGCTTAACAGAAAATGATTTGAAGAAAGCCCAGGTAGGAGTAGT
>JANMGS010000358.1:0-2083 GCA_031374745.1 Ferruginibacter sp.
GGGTGATGCCCTCCTTGAAGCAGTAACTGATCGCCACCAAAACTGATGGTTTCCTCTATTTTTTTCTTGTACGTTTCTATATCGGTGACATAGGCATCTTTATGGCCAGGTATGCGGTAAAAATTGCAAAACTTACAGTTAGCCGTGCATACATTGGTAGTATTTACATTCCTATCTATCTGCCATGTCACTTTTCCGTGGGGCACCTGTATTTTTCTAAGCTCATTTGCGGTAAACATTAATTCTGTCAATGCAGCGTTTTCAAATAAATAAACACCTTCTTCTACAGAAAGAAACTCAAAAGCCATTGCTTTCTTTAATAACGCATCAATATTCATAAAATCCTTTTTAAATTGCTGCACAAAAGTACATTCATTAACTTGTATTTGATAAATACGTATAGTTTATAAAAAAAGTTGCTACCATATTGTTTTTTCTTTTGTCAATTACCTGTTTTGCTCAAGAGGCAGAAAAGCAAGCTATGTTGCTGGAAACAATTCCTTTTAAAAGCTATACGGGTGGGGTAATCGTAATTGAAGCCAAAATAGCGGGTAAACCGCAGCCCCTGAATTTTATTTTGGATACGGGTAGCTCGGGTATTTCTTTGGATTCTGCTACTTGCGATGAATTGGATATACCAACAACAGCAACCGACACAATGGTAAGTGGAATAGCGGGTACTAGAAAAGTTTCTTATGTGTTCGATCAAAATTTTACTACCGGTAAACTTGTTACAGAACATATTAATTTTTATGTAAATGATTATAGTTTGCTTAGCAGTGTTTACGGTGATAAAATTGATGGTATCGTGGGATATAGTTTCTTGAGCAGGTATATTTTAAAAATAAATTTTGATTCTAATTCAATTAAAATATATAGCCCAGGATCAATTAAATATAATAAAAGGGGAACCTTATTAACCCCTTCGTTTAATAGACTTATTACACTTCCGCTGGAAATAAAAGAAAAACAAAAAATTATTGCAAACTTTTTTTTAGATACAGGGGCTGGGCTTAGCCTCATGTTGACTGATGGTTTTGTAAAAGAAAATAATTTACTACTCCCCCGAAGAAGACCAGTAACCACACAAGTACAGGGCTTAGGGGGAAAAAAATTAATGCGTTTAACCGTAGTAAGGCGGCTAAAATTTGGGCCTTATGTTTTTAGAAATGTACCCACTAATTTATACAACGATGAGGGAAATTCAACATTTTATCCTCGCACAGCCGGCCTACTGGGCAATGATATTATGCGCAGGTTTAATATTACATTAAATTACCCAGCGAGCGAAGTGCATATAACGCCAAACAATAGTTTTAATGATGAATTTGATTATGCTTACACTGGTATGTCCCTTTATAATTATGAAAACAAAATAATTATTGATGATGTAATAAGTAATTCGCCGGCAGAAAAGGCTGGGATTATGAACAATGATGAAGTATTGGGTGTTTCCGGTAATTTATCTGGAGAAATACAAGCTTATGAAAAACTATTACAAAAAGTAAACGAGCCTGTGAAAGTATTAATAAGGCGCAATGGTAAAATTATTTTTATTTCAATGATACCCGTAAGCATACGTTAGCAAAAAATTACCACACTCCCTTCGTACATTTGCATATGATTAAGTTTGAAAAATTTACATTGGAAAATGGGCTTAGGGTGCTGGTACACGAAGATAAAAGTACCCCAATGGCTGTCGTAAATGTATTGTATGATGTAGGAGCAAAAGATGAAAACCCCGAAAAAACGGGCTTTGCACATTTGTTCGAACACCTCATGTTTGGCGGCAGTGTAAATATTCCTATTTATGACGAACCACTGCAATCGGCAGGGGGAGAGAATAATGCCTACACAACAAACGATCTTACCAATTATTATTGTCAGCTACCGGCTGAAAATATTGAAACTGCTTTTTGGTTAGAAAGCGATCGCATGTTGAGTCTAGCATTTGGCAAAAAAAGTTTAGAAGTACAGCGAAAAGTTGTTTGCGAAGAGTTTAAGGAACACTACATTAATAAACCATATGGAGATGTGATGCATAAGTTGCTTAATCTTACCTACACAACCCACCCGTATAGGT
>JANMGS010000361.1:0-2162 GCA_031374745.1 Ferruginibacter sp.
ACCAGTTCTTTAACGAAACAAATTTACAAGAACAACTTTTTGAAATAAATATTACAAGAGATACAACCCTACTGACAGCAAGTGGCTGCATTTTAAAAATTGCTGCAGGAAGTTTACAAAGCGATAACAAAAATGTAAAACTTGAAATAAAAGAAGCCATCAATCTAAAGGATATTTTAATGGCTGGCCTTACTACAAAAAGTGGTAATAAACCATTGAGCAGTGCAAGTATGATTTACTTGAATGTAGCAAAAGGTTATAAAGCAACTATCATTAAACCTATTGAAGTGCTTGTGCCTACTAAAACTTACAACCCTGCCATGCAAGTGTACAAAGGAGAAAAGCAAGATAATGGAAATATAGATTGGCAAAATCCCATAGCGCTGGCAGCAGATGAAACCAGTAAAAAAATTAGTGTAGGAGAGCAAATTTTTAAAGCCAATTGTAGCAATTGCCATAAGGTAGATAAAGATTTTACGGGCCCATCATTGCTTGGTATTACCTACCGCCGACCAAAAAAATGGTTATATGATTTTATGAAAAGTCCAGCAGAGATGATTGGCAAAGGAGATTGCTACAGCAGAGAATTATTTGAACAATGGAAGCCAACTGTAATGACTGCATTTCCAGCATTAGAAAGCGGTGGAGGGTTAGATAGTCTGTTTGCATATATAAAGGCAGAGTCTGATAAGAGAGGGATGGGAAACATTAAATATGAGAAAACTTGTTGTGATAGTTGTTATGAATACAAAGAAGCATTAGCAAAAATAAATAACAAAAGAAATAAGTTGATAGAAGACAATGGCGCAATGTTTAATTTAGACAGAGTGATACCTGTTCCAAATAATCCTGAAATTGATACCACTTCAATTGAAGGAACATTGCCAGAAGATAACCCTAAAAAATATATAACCCCCACGTCTGTAAAAGCAACCTATTATACAATTAAAGTTGAAACTTTTGGCTGGTATAATATAGATGTACTTTTGGAAGGTATAGATGGAAGTAAAGAGAGTGAACTTTTTGTAAGAATGCAAGGGGAATACAAATTGGAGTATAATGTATGTTTGATAATACCAATTAGAAAAATTTTTATGGAAGGGGGCAAACTGGATGGTGGCGAACAATATGGTTTTAAAGAAACGAATGGCAAAATAATATTACCGCAAAATGAACAATGTTATGTGGTAGCATTTGCAACCTATAATGACAATTTTATTTTTGGAAAAACATTGTTTACTGCAGGCATTAAACAAACAATTACTATTGATACCAAAGAACTGACAAAAGCAGAAATGGAAAAAGAATTTGCGCTGTTAGATTTAGAAGATGTGAAAATGAAAGTGGATAAAAGTAAAAACGCAGATAAAATTCGCCAAGCAGATAAAAAATTAGATGCAATACAAAAACTATTGCCGAAAAATTGTGATTGTATCATTAATGGTAAAATACAAACTGAACCGATTCTTGCAGATGCAGTATTTTCAAGTACTCTTAAAAAGGGAGAAAAACAGGATTATACAGATACAATATTTTAAATTGTTTCAATTGTATAAAATATAATTGCAAACTACTCCCCTCCTCCGCCGATAAACGCTAAAAAATGATATACCCACTGACGAGCTCCCGACAAGGATGTCTGGGACACTTGCGGTGAAATTACAAATAAGGGTGTCAACCTGTGCACAGTATATTTATTTTGAAATTAGTAATCAAGGTTGACAACCCTTGCGGCAGCCCTTGCGACAACTCTTACGGCAACCCTTGCGACAATCTCCTCCGCCGATAAAAGCTGAAAAAAGATTCTCTAGCCCACAAGCTCCCGACATCGATGTACGGGACACGTGCGGTGGAATTACCAATAGGGTTGTCAACCTGTACACAGTATATTTATTTTGAAATTAGTAACCAAGGTTTACAACCCTTGCAACTACACTTGCTTTGGACTGAGTGATGTGCGTATATCTATGCGTGCGTGCCAGCGACGGCATACGCATTCATATACGTTCGGAACAGCCCCGCTTTTTGCGGGGTAAACTGACTGAGACCGGACAAATGACGCCAAATGTACTGCCGCTCACAGCCCAAAAAATTTAATTTCAGAAAACCTCAATTAAAAAAAATCTAAAAATCCATTTAAGGGTTCAAAAAGTCCCCCCTGG
>JANMGS010000380.1:0-10317 GCA_031374745.1 Ferruginibacter sp.
ATTCCCATATTTTCATGTGCGAAACAGAAGCAGAATAAACCATCAATACCATCCTAACCAAAACAGAAATTCCCACAAAACTGCCAAACACTATTCCCACTGGAATAAATCGTTTACCAAAAATATTTTTTAAAAACATATATCACTTTAAATGAAAAAAGTTTGAAAACAGTTTACCACCATCATCAAACTTATTGTAAAATTTTTATGTAAAAAAAGTCAACTGTCAATCGTCAACCGTCAACCGTAACTGACAACTGCTAATCGTCAACTGCCTTCTGCTCCCGCAGAATTGCGGGACCAACTGCCTTCTGCCAACTGCCTTCTGTCAACTGCCAACTGCCAACTACCAACTGCCTTCTTCCTCAACCCTTCTTCTCCTCCAACCATTTATCCCTTCCCCAGTTTTTTATTACGTGCTTTTCGCTATGGTAACTAGAGCGTACCAACGGACCACTCTCTACATAATCCAACCCAAGCTGGTAGCCAATTTCCCTGTATTCTGCAAATTCATCTGGGTGTATAAACCTTTCTACTGGTAAATGTTTTTTGGTAGGCTGCAAATATTGCCCAATAGTAACTACATCTACACCGCTGTTGTATAAATCTGTAAGCGTTTGTATTACTTCTTCTTTTGCTTCACCAAGCCCAAGCATAATACCACTCTTTGTGCGCATACCACCTTCCTTTAAAATCTTTAAGGTCTCCATACTTTGCCAATATTTAGCTTGTATGCGTACTTGTTTTGTAAGCCTTTCTGTTGTTTCTATGTTGTGGCTCACTACATCGGGTGCAGCATTTATAATGCGTTGTATGTTTTCTTTTTCTGCTTTAAAATCTGGTATCAATGTTTCCAAAGTAGTGTTTGGATTTAAAGCATACACGGCTTTGATGGTATTTTCCCAAATAATACTTCCACCATCTTTTACCTCGTCTCTATCTACAGAAGTTATTACGGCATGTTTCACTTTCATTAAATGTATTGCTTCTGCCACTCGCTGTGGTTCGTCCCAATCTACCGCCTCTGGCCTACCTGTAGCTACGGCGCAAAAACCACAACTACGGGTACAAATATTACCCAATATCATAAAAGTGGCTGTACCCGCACCCCAGCACTCACCCATATTCGGACAGTTTCCACTCTCGCAAATTGTATGGAGTTTGTGTGTATCTACAAGACCTCGCACATGCTTGTATTCTTCCCCTATAGGCAATTTTACCCTCAACCAATCGGGCTTTTTTATTCGTTGCTCACCTGTTTCTACTGTAGCTTCCATTTATTAATTCTATGAATATATTTATTAATATTTTTTACAAAAGTACCTACGTAATGTTATGTTACTTTCGTTTTCCAAAGATCACCGCAACATAGGCAGAAAAGAAAAAATTATTCTCTTTGCTACCAACCATTTGTGGTATCTTTTTGCTATAAAATTCTGCAGTTATACCTACTTCCAGCGCACTAATAACTTCGTTGTACTTTCCATAATCAAATCTTAACCCTCCTTTTGCATATGCGCCAGGCGTAACTTTCAACTTATTAAAACCCGTTCCCAAATTAGGCCCGGCTATATTGGAAGCATTTAAAAATTTTACACTATCATCTGCGTATCCTCTAAATACTTGCGTTCCCAAGCTATCAAAAGCCAATAGATACGGCCTCAAGAGACCCAAGGTAATTCCTCCGCCTGCATTTGCCGATACACTCACACCATTTTTGTTACCCTTATTGCCCAGCAAATACTGCATTTGTACCCCAAGTTTTACTGGATAAAAATAATTTATCTTGCCATAAATATATGGCCCGGCATTATTGGTGAATACATTAAACTGTTTTGCTTCTTTAGGATGCTTGCGTTCCGTAATTTCCAATTGAAACAACATTGATTGCCTCACAGATTTTGCCCTTCCAATTTCAATGAAGCCACCATAACCGTCGGAGTTTAACTTTACCCCTCCCAAAAAATGTTTTGGATTTACAATTACGCCTTCTTCCTCTTGTTTTACGAGTGCAGTTATTTTTTCTTTGCGTTTCTCTCGTTTTTCTTCCCTGCTACTTTTAGATTTTTCTTGCGCATAAGAACTTAAGGAAACGGAAATTATAACCAGCGAAAAAAATATTTTCTTCATACATACTATTTATCTCAGTAAATTTATGTAAAAATAACCTCTAACAGATTAGTAGCAAGTAATTAAATTGCCAAAAAGTCAAAAATTTATCTTAAAATGACAAGTTCTATCGTTTACAAGGGTAGTTTACGTTGCGAAGCCACACATTTACAGAGCGGTAGCGTGTTGGAAACAGATGCACCAACCGATAATAGAGGCAAAGGAGAACGATTTAGCCCAACAGACCTTTTGTGTGTTTCTTTGGCTACATGCATCGTTACTACCATGGGTATAAAAGCTATGGACATGGGTATCGATTTATCAAATACCAAATTGGAAGTTACAAAGCACATGCTTTCTGAGCCAAGGAGGGTAGGAAAAGTAGATATTGCACTTTTTTTTCATGCTGGTTTACAATTAGACGAAAAAGATAAAATTATTCTACAAAGAACGGGCGATAACTGCCCAGTTATGAAAAGCCTTCACCCAGATATGAAGGTATCGGTAACATACAATTGGTAGCTATTTTTTATAGGCTGTCAGCAGTATTTCTTTTGGCAACACTTGCTCAGGCTGTACGCTTGTAGTCCTCATTTCTGCCGCCAAAGCGGCATCCATTGCGGGCTACCGCTTCCATCCTGCAGCCTTTCATCAGTATATCTTTACTCAGCAGGGCGCTACAAATATTTATATTTCTTTTGCAAAAGCGAAGTTCACGGCAATGCGTGATTGGATGCTTTACTATAATGGTTACTTTTGGCGCTAACTGAGGCAAACCGGCATAGGCGAAAATGTGCATAAACCAGCAAAGGAAAGGGTAAGCGAATCATTAGTAAATGTGCCAAAAATTTATTAAGCTTTTTGCATAAAAAAAGGCGACAAAATGCGTAGGGATGAAAGCTTGAAGGTAAATATTTGGAGAGGTATGTAATTTATACATGAAAATAACCCAATTAAACAAAATTGCATTTATCTTCATTATGTCAGTATTAAACAACATAAATAAAAACTTATAATATTGTAACCACAGAAAATGAGCAGTTGTTTTATGTAATATTTATAGCCATATATTTTCTTTTTCAAACAAATTATATCATTTTATAAAAATAATTATGAATTTCAATAAATCTTTTCTAATAATTTTATTCTCTTTGCACATATTTACATCATGCCAAAAAGATCTATCGGTTGATACAACAGATTCCGCTACAGGTTCGCTTTTGAAAGATGTAAACGGTGATTGTGCTCCAATAACAGTTAATGGAAATTATAAAATAAATACATTACTAACCAATGTAAATTATATTGAAATACAAGCGAATTTCTCTACAATTGGAAATTATGATATTACATCAGATACTATAAATAATTTTTCTTTTTATGGGAATGGAGTAGTTGCAATATTAGGAATTACAACTTTACGACTTTATGCATCTGGTACACCAATAAATATTGGTACAAATGTGTTTACAATAAAATTTGGTACAAATACCTGTGAGGTAAATATTTCTGTAACAAACACTACTAATGCGATATTCACAATAATTGGTGCACCAGTAACTTGCAATACCCCACTAATTGGTGGCACTTATACAGTGGGTACCTCTCTTTTAGCTTCTAATACAGTTACAGTACAAGTAGATGTAAGTAATTTAGGAGTTTACTCTATATCTACGAATATTGTAAACGGTATGTCTTTCAATAAAATTGGAACATTTTCTAATTTAGGGGTACAATCAATTATTTTAACCGGTAGCGGAATACCTACTTCAGCATCTACAAATACTTTCCAATTAAATGGCCCAACTGGTTGTACATTTAATATTGTTGTACTACCCACTTCCACATCTCATGATGTATATGTAGCAGGCAATGACTATATAGGTCAAGGAACAACTTTAGGTCCTATTGCAACAGTTTGGAAAAATGGTGTTCGAACGGCATTGACAGATGGCTCTACCGAGGCATACGCAAATTCAATTTATGTAGTAGGTAATGATGTTTATGTAGCTGGGCAAGAAGGTGGCTATCCGAAAGTTGCAAAAGTTTGGAAAAATGGAACCCCTATTTCAATAACAAACGGATTTAATGATGCTGAGGCCAATTCCATTTTTGTTGCTGGTACTGATATTTACGTTGCTGGAAGTGAATATATTGGTAGCAATTTTGTTGCCAAACTTTGGAAAAATGGTGTGTCATCTAGTTTAAGCAATAACACTCTTTTCGGTAGAGCGAATTCAGTTTATGTTGTAGGTACAGATGTTTATGTAGTTGGAGAAAGAGGCAATACTTATCCATATACAGCTACACTTTGGAAAAATGGAACCAGTATATCATTAACAGATGGTACAAAAGATGCAGGCGCATCATCAGTATTTGTGGTAAACTCGGATGTTTATGTAGCTGGAAGTGAATATAACGGTACAAGATATGTTGCAAAGCTTTGGAAAAATGGAATTGCTACCTCTTTAACAGATGGTACAAAAGATGCAGGTGCAAATTCTGTATTCGTTCAAAATTCAAATGTATACGTAGGAGGAGGTGAACAAAGCAGTATTGGTTCAGGTTTTAATGCAAGAGTATGGAAAAATGGGGCTCTAACAAATTTATCGAATGGCAGTGAACCAGCATCTTCCATTTTTATATTAGGTTCAGATATTTATGTAGCCGGATCAAACTATGTTTCAGGACAAGGAAACACCGCCACGGTATGGAAAAATAGTGTAGCCTCTCAATTACCACATAATTCTATTATTCAAAGTGTAGCGAGGAGTGTATTTGTAAAATAGTACAATGTAAAAAAAATATATCAAATAATTATAAAAAGCGGATCGTTACTTTTTGTTTTCATTCTTTCTTTTCAAATCCAAAAATTAATCTTAGTAAATTAAGAAAAAAGAAATAATGGAATGGTATAAAAAAAGCGAAACAGGCCATTTGTAAATGTGCCAGAATTTTATGAACCTTTTTCATAAAAAAATGCGACACATATTGTAGCACAGTTTCTCAAAATACATCATTGATCTTTCAAAAATGCAAACAACCCTTTGCCTGCGATGGTAGCCTTGTATATTCGTGAATACTCATCGCCACTTGCCCTTGCTCCACCAAAGCTTTGTAGAATGCGCCTCATTTATTGTCACCATTAGTACCAACTGAGTTTAACAAAGATATTTTATTGCATTTCAAGCAAACTATTGCGCTTTTAAAAATTCATATACATCTTCCCAACTACTGCTAGACAATGCTGTCCAATTGGTTTTCAATTCTTCTACCGTATCTGTCAATTCTGCTAATCCACGTTGGTTTTCTGGATGTAGTAAAATACCCTTGCAGCCTAAGTTTTTAGCAAATTGTATATCAGAATATCTATCTCCAATTACGAAAGAGTTTTGCATATCTACGGCAGGATTTTTTATATAGGCTTGCATACGCCCCACACGTGGTTTTCGCAAAAAAGAATTGTCATCAGGAAAAGAATTATCTATAATGATGTCTGTAAATTCTATACCTTCCTTTTTAAAAATTTCCAACATCAGATTTTGTACTGGCAAAAAAATTTCTTCAGGATACGAAGCAGTCCCTAATCCATTTTGGTTGGTTACCATTACCAACTTGTAAGGTAATGTTGAAACAATTTTTCCCAACCAAGATATTACATCTGGATAAAACCGGAGTTTATCAATGCTATCAATCTGTTCTGGAGATGGTGGGCTTTCTATCAACGTTCCATCTCTATCAATAAATAAATATTTCTGCATGCTTCTTGTTGAGTGACGAATATTATGCGATTGTAAAATTAATTTCTTTTACTTCGAAATAATGTTACAAACTCATTTATTAAAAGGCCAGATAGCGCTCCCATTACAAATATTGATAAAAATTGGACCATTCTTACGTTTTCATTTCCAGCCAACCTGCTATAATTTCCTATGGTTATAGCGAGTAATACAGCCATTACAACTCGTCTCTTCTTTTCCATATTTTTAATTTAATGATTGGTTTTATGATTTTCTATTCCTCTCTTTCCTTTTTTAAAAGCCATAAAAAATTGAAAAATAGCCAATAGCAAATAAGTAAATGGCAAAGCTTTTTTACCAACATGAAAAAATTCGTATGCCACTATTAAAGATAAAATGGCTTCTATTGAAAAGAATGCTCCATCTACCCATGGGTATTTTTTCTCTATTGTATGGTGAAAAAAAGCTATCAATAAAAATATACATCCAAAAATGGCAAAGAATAAATAAGAACCATGTCCTGCCTCATACTTTTCATATGCATGTATAAGTATAACCACACCCGCAGCTATATGCGCAACTCGTTTTGCTTTTTCCTTATTCTTAATTAAGCGATTTAATAGCATGTATACAATATTACAAAATTTTAAATAGTTACAACAAGAATGTAATGGTGCTTTTAGAAATTAGTTACTAAAACGTTTGAGAAATTATACTAGTTAAAGTTAAATCATGTTACCACTCTACCCTATCAATCCCAAGCCCAGTAGCATTGTTATAAACAATTTTTCCATTATCAAAACCAACAGCTATTGCAGTATCCTCCGCCAACAACAATGGCCCATCCATATCTACATAATCGAGCAAGGGCGCCAGTTGTGCTATTGCTGCAGTACCAATAGATGATTCATTCATACATCCTACCATTACCTTTAAATCCAATTCCCTTGCTTTGGTTATCATCCTACGTGCAGGTGTAATGCCACTGCATTTTGTTAGCTTAATATTAATACCATGAAAATGATGCACACATTTATCTACATCGTTTTCAAAAACGCATGATTCGTCTGCAATTAAAGGCAACGGCGATGTTTCATATAATTTTTTCATGCCATCCCAATCATCTTTTGCCAACGGTTGTTCTACAAATTCGACACCCAATTCTTTCAACAAAGGAATTTTATGCAATGCTTGTTCCAATGTCCAACCTGCATTGGCATCTACCCTAAAAGGCGCATCTGTTTGTTTTCTCAATGATTCAACCAATTCTACATCGCCCTCAAAACCGACTTTAATTTTATAGATTGGCCATGGTCTTTCTTTCATTTTTTTAAGCATCATCTCTGTAGTATCTATGCCAATGGTATAATCGGTTATAGGCGCCTTGGCTATATCCAATCCCCACAATTCATGCAACTGCTTTCTTTTCATTTTACCATAAATATCCCATGCTGCCATATCCAATGCACAAACCAAAAAAGGGTTTTTAGGAAATAGGTGATGCAAGTAGTGCCAATAACGTTCTGGATCGGACAATGAAAATTTTTCAACAAAAGGTTTCTTGGCTTCCAAATCTGCTATCATTTGCTCTACCGTAATATCGTAATAATTAATGGCGGGAGCTTCTCCATAGCCAGTTTGTCCAAAATACTCAAGTTTTACAATTAAAGCTGGTTGATGGGTTTTTGTTCCCTTAGAAATGGTAAAAGGGTATTTAAATGGCAGGTTTATTTTTTTATAAGAAAGCGTTATCATTATTTCTTCAAATTGTTTCCTCAACAAAGATGCATTTTTTTAGGGTTGTCCACCCTATTATGATATTTTTATTTTGTAATTACCAATAAAGGTTGACAACCCTAACGACAATTACAAAATACCCTTTAATTTTACATGATGGAGGCAAAAGCATTTTACCTAAACAGGCTGGCAATTCTAACAGATGAACAAAAAAAACTTCAAAAACGAAAATCAATATTTGGTATTTTAAGGCTAGGTAGCATTTTGGCTATTTTTTCGGCTTTCTACATTCTTTGGTCTATTAATAAGTTTTACGCACTCGCAGCGGCAATTTTATTAGTTATAATTTTCATACAACTCATTTATAAAGATATTGCAAACAAGGCCAGCATTAAGCATTTGCAATTTCTAATAAACATAAACAACAATGAATTGGCCGCTTTGGAAGGCAAGTATTACCAGTTTGATGACGGCGCACAATTTGTACCACACGATCATTTTTATGCAAATGACATGGATATTTTTGGAAGATCCTCCTTGTATCAATTATTAAATAGAACAACTTCTGAAATGGGAGCAGAAAAACTAGCCAATTGGTTGCTATTTCCTACCAGCACTCAACATATTATTGAAAGGCAAATGGCCGTAAAAGAACTTGCAACAAAAAATGAATGGACACAAAACTTACAAGCGCTCGGCAAAGAAAGCAGTATTAAAAAAAATACTTTGCAAAAAATTAAACACTGGTTGCAAGAACCCAATTTGTTTATTCAATTTAAACATTGGCAATGGCTTCGTTTTTTATTACCTGTTATTATTTGCACAATAACTTTATTATACGCTTTTGATATAATCGCAGAAAATACTTGGTATTTATGCTTACTTATTTTCGCTGCTATTGCATTTCAAATAAACAAAGTGGCAGCAACTTTACACAACGAATTGTCTAGCATGGTAGATGATTTAACTACACTTGCTGAAAGCATAAAGGCTATTGAAATAGCAACCTTTGCATCTCCCTTATTACAAAAGCTGCAAGCAGATTTACAAAAGCAACAAATTGCTGCATCTCTTAAAATAAAGCGCCTAAAAAAAATATTAGACAGATTAGATTTACGGTACAACATTGTTATAGCCATCCCACTAAATATAATGCTACAATGGACATTACAACAAGTATTAGACCTTGAGAAATGGAAAAAAGAAAATGATGACAATGTACAAAGCTGGTTTGAAATCTTAGCCGAATTTGAAGCACTCAATAGTTTTGCAACATTACATTTCAATAATCCTGCTTACTGTTTTCCTATATTAAAAGACACCCATTTTTCTATTGCCGCAACTGAGTTAGGGCATCCGCTGATACATCAATCTAAAAGAGTAAATAATTTTATTAATATAGAAACCGCTGGTGAAATAATGCTGGTGACTGGCAGCAACATGGCAGGAAAAAGTACCTATCTGCGTAGCATAGGCATAAACAGCATACTCACAATGGCAGGCGCCCCGGTGTGTGCAAAGTCTTTTGAAATTTCCCCCATACAATTAATAAGCAGTATGCGTATTGCAGATAATTTAGAAGAAAGCACTTCTACTTTTTATGCTGAATTAAAAAAACTAAAAACAGTAATAGAAAAAATAAACGCAGGCGAAAAAGTTTTTGTTCTATTAGATGAAATATTGCGGGGTACCAATTCCCTGGATAGGCATACTGGGTCAGAAGCGCTCATCAAACAACTAATCAAACAAAAAGCCGCAGCAATATTGGCTACGCATGATGTAGAACTAGCCGCTATGGAAAAAGAATACCCTAATAATATCTTAAATTATCATTTTGATGCACAAGTAAATGGAGAGGAACTTTATTTTGATTATAAACTCAAAGACGGTGTTTGTACCAATATGAACGCAAGTTTGTTGATGAAGAAGATTGGGTTGGAAATATAAGCCCCCTCTATCTCCCCCGAAGGGGGAGGAAACGCACAAGATTATGCAATAGATGGGTGTTTTATTTTTATGTTATTTTTCATGCTAGGCATATTTAATTCTTAAAAAAGTAAAAAAATATTCTATTTTTAAAATTACTCTCCATTTTCAGAAACTTGAAAGCCCCTCCTTCGGAGAGATTTAGGGAGGCTTCTATTGCATAATAAAAAATAAAATAGGTATGCCGCTGAAGTGAGTGATGCCGAAAAATCGGGACAAGCAAAAGGAGGATAATCCCGCAATTCTGTAGGACTGCTTCTTTGCCTGAACAAAAAAATAAGTAGTTCAATTTGAATAATGAAACTTAAAAGTCTTATTGACTAAAAGTCCTCCGCCTGTCGGCGGAGATTTAAGGGCTGTTCTTACCTCCCAACATCGGAACAAAAGAAAAATTTTCGAATAGTTCTTCGCTATAGCTTCCATCCTCTAGCTTGGTAAGCCTTTTCATCCGCTGGCTTTCACCCTCATCTACCGGTATAACCATGTACCCACCTGTTTTAAGTTGTTGAATAAGTTTTGGCGGAATAAATGGCGCGGCTGCAGTAATAATTATTTTATCGAAAAGTGCATAGGTAGGCAAGCCTTCAAATCCATCTCCGTAAAAAAATTTCAAGTTTGGATATTTACTTTTAAAAATATAATCCTTTGTTTTATCAAACAGATTTTTTTGCCTTTCTATTGTAAAAACTTTGGCACCCAATTCTGCCAACATCGTGGCTTGGTAAATACTGCCCGTGCCTATTTC
>JANMGS010000382.1:0-6733 GCA_031374745.1 Ferruginibacter sp.
TTATAGAATATCATTTCTTTTTCATTTTTTGTTAGAAAGCTCAAAGAATTTAGAAAGTTAATGGAACTGGTAATTGCTTCTGGCCAAACCATTTGGTCTGAGCCAAACATCACCCGATTAAGATAACCAGCTTGTTTTGCATTTTGAAGAAAGTCTTTGATTGTTCTTTGAGTGTCAGGTTCTACCCAAAGCATTACTGCCACATCGGTATAGAGTTGCGGATAATAAGCCATGAGCCTAAGGGTATGTTCGTGCCATTCTTCTGCCCCCGCATGCATCAGGTAGATTCTCAGCTTGGGATAATTCACCAACACATCTTCAATGAGGTAAGGGTCACCATACTTCAGCCGGGCTTTTGGCGACCATGAGTAAGTACCACCCGGATCACCACCTCCGGTATGAACGGCCACCGGAATATCATATTTTTCGCAGATGCGTAAATACGGCTGCCAGATAGAATCGCTTAATGTGGCGCCAACATAATAAGGTGCCAGTTCGCCAAACACTTCTATTTTTTTGTCCTTTATCAGCTGTTCAAACTTCACCGTATCCATACCATAATCAGTTGGGGTGTACATCAAAATTCCCCTGATAACAATATGGTTACTGTCCTTTGCTGCCCAATTCTCCACGCTCTCCGGGTTACCACTTACCATTGCTTTTACTACATTAAATTTTTTAAATGCAGCGAATGATGCAACCCTGTGTACTGTTGCATTGGACGAACCTTTTTTTCCATAAGAATCAGTTGCAGGTTCTCTTTCCCCAAAGTCACTATCGGTGTAGGAGTGAGCATGCATATCGATTACTTTTATTTGGCATTGTGCCGTAAAGCAGTCAACGCTGCCAATTAGAAGGTTTATAACTAGCAGTATATTTTTCATAACTGAATGGTATTCCTGTATGGTTTAAAATTGTGTTGTCTATTAACTGTTTGCTCTCTCAATATCATCTCCATGGCTTGTAAAGACACAAACCATGGAGATGAACATTACATGCTGCTTGTTAATAAAACTTACTTCGAATCCTGGTTATAAATTTCCCGGATACATAAATATTTGCCATCACGTTTTTCAAAAACAGCAATATATTTTCCTCCTGCTGTTGTTTTGCCGGCAGCATCTTTATACATTGTTTTTCCTACTTCGGTCACCACATTACCCTGTGCATATACATCCATTGTTTCAAAAGCAATGCTGGCAAATGTTGCCGGTTTTGCGAAATCGGCTTCCTGCTTTTTTTGGATAGCCGCTTTGCCTGAAATCATGGGTTCTCCATCGGGCATGCTCACTGCATCCTCGGCATACATACCCATTAACGCACTGATGTCTTTTGCATTCTGTGCAGCAGCCCATGCATTTTCAACAGCAACTATTTCAGAGCGTACCTGTGCAAGATCTGGTTTAGCAGGTTCAGTTACAGTGGCCGCTGCAGCGGTTTCTTTCTTTTCATCTTCCTTGCAGGAAGCAAATAGTAACACGCATGAAGCGTATGCAATAAGAAGGATTGTCTTTTTCATTTTGTTTTTTTAAGATTAATAATAAAGAACATTTCATGAACTGATTGTATTCATTGATGTTTTAAGATTGTTTTGGCATTTACTAATTTCTCTTGCAATGCCTTGTTAAACACTAATGTTTTTCCATTTGATAATGCTTTCTCAATACATCTTCTCCGTATTCATTTCCTTTTTCACGCCATATTGCATGAATATGATTGGCGCTGTTTCTCGGGCCGCCATTATTATCAAACTCAATGATAAAAGTTGGCCCGTTTAAAACATAATAATGCGGCTTTTTTTCATCATATTCTCCAATCCATCCAAAATATATTTTGCCTACACCTGCTTTTAAAATTTTATCATATTCAATAACGGCTTTATCATATTCTAGGTTAAAAACAAACTCCCTGATGATATATTGCAAGACAGCTTTCTGGTTATCATTCATCTCTGCACCTAAAATACCCCAATTATCAACTAACCGTTTGCCACTTTCTGCTGCAGTTATTATATCTTTTGGCACTGCCGTACTCATGGTGGCTTTCTTTTGTTGAACAGGTGTTAACAGGTTTACGAGTTTGATGCCCAGATCTTCTTCCTGCCCCAGAACCCGCCAACCTGCATATTCTGAATTTGGATATTCGGCGGGATCTGTGCCAATGAAAAATGGTGTTACGCAAAGCTTATCATTAACGAATGTGAAATTAATTGATAAATGATGCCCCTCTAATTTATATCCCCAGATACGCTCTGTTGGCTGGCCAAAAAAAGCGAAGTAGAAGTTTTTATGTGACCATAATAACGATTTTAAAAAATTATATGTGCTGTCACTAACTTCTTTTTTGTAAAATAAACTGTCTGCATAACGATTTAGTAAATCATCTAAGTGCATTATACTTGTCGCTTTTAAATAACCTTGTGAACTTAATGAAACAGAAAGAATACGATGCACCAATTTTCTTTGCTCGTCTGTCATGTTACCAATGCTTGTACCCACTCTTGCCCTAAGTCCCACAGGCAGGTTATTCCATTTAAGCCGGGCTGTGTCATTAAAATTCAACCTGCCCGAAATATTTTGCATCTTACTAAACGAATTGTAAAGCGCAACTGCAACCTGTTTTATTTCATTATGATATGTTGCCTGGCTTTTTGCAGTATATGCGAACCCCCAAATAAAAATGGAGAAAATAAGGAAACTGGTTTTATTTAACATGATACATAATTTTAAGATTATAAATTTACATGTAAATCAGGATATTACTTTGTCTTATGCGCCTCCATATCTATCTCAATTAACTGCCCTTCTATCGCCAATCCTTTTACTTCCAGCCAGGTGCCTGTTGGGAATTGTTTTTTATAAATGCTGTTGCGAAAGCCGGATACTTTGATGAACTCCTGCATGTTGGTGGTATAAACATTCTCTGCTACCACATCATCATAGGTATAACCATAATGTTGCAATATTTTTTCTAAATCGGCATAACAGTTTTTCATTTGTTGCTCCATATTACCCGGCGCAACAATTATCCCTGAGTCGTTCATGCTCACTGCTCCCGAAATTTTAAGGTCATCGCCAATTCTTACTGCATGGGTGTAGCCATATTCTTTTTCGAGTTTTGGGCGAAGGTTAAAATACTCAGGTGCTTCAGTCGTTGTTGGTTTGTTTTCCTTTCCTGGAGTCTCGCTGGGCTTTACCGCAGTATTACAGGCAGCAAAGAGAAAAAGACTAAAGCAGCTTGATGTGATTAATGAATGATTTCTTTTCATGTCGTTGTAATCGGTTTTAAATTTTATAAATAACTCAACCACCATTTTTCTTTGTGGGCTTGTTTATAGTGATCGAATTTTTTGCATAATGGATAAAGCAAAGCAATTATAGCAATCCAAATCAAGTAAACAGCAATCAGATTAAAACCAAAACCTTTCAACGCTTCTACTCTAAATGGCAATGCAGGTAAAATCATTTTTTGCCAGCCAAAGCCTGTAAGTTCGGCAGCTATTAATGCTAAAAAATGAATGAGATAAATATGAATGATGTAAAAGAAAAAAGGTACTCTTCCAAATACACAAAAGAAGTTTACAACTTTGCCTTTTAATTTTTCGGCATTTGCTAAAAAGAGCAATGCGCCACCTAATGTTACCAATAAAAATGAAAGTGAAGGCGGGTATTTGGTCAGATTTAAAAAGGAAAACATGGTTTGTGTTAGATTGCCATAATTTTTCCAGGGTAATAAGTTGCCGTAAATATTTATGCCTCGTAGTATTGCAAACAAAATAATGGCAGCGATGCCAATGTTGTTGAATAATTTTTTCCGTTTTGAAGGATCATAAGTTTTATCGTAAAATGAACCAAAGTAATACCCCAAAGACATAACAGCCGCCCAGGGTATTATTGAGTAACCAACCCTAAATACATGATCTGGTGTTGTTAAAAATGCTTTACGCTCGTGTAAAAATGCCCATAGGAAATTATCAAAGTGAATATTATCTAGAAGATTATGTCCAAAAATTAATAGGTAACTAAAAATGAGAATAGCCTTTTTAGGAAGATGAATGAGTGCTGCTAAAAAAATCATACTGATGCCCAATATCCAAATTACCTGGAAGCCCACAGTTTTAAAAGTAATATCAAAACACCAGCCGAAATTCATAATAACCAATTCTACAAAAACCAACCAAAGCCCCCGTTTTAATAAAAAAGCAGACAGCTCATTGGGCGATTTTCGTTTGCCAACCATAAAAGTTGAAAGGCCGGCCAAAAAGCTAAATGCAGGCGCACAAAAATTGGTAATGAATCTTGTAAAAAAAATGGGTATAGTAGTCAGTGTTGGGTCGGTTGGGTCAAAAAAATAACATGAGTAATGAAAATAATCTCTCACATGGTCAATGGCCATAATTACGATCACTAAGCCTTTTAACAGGTCAAGCGATTCTATTCTAGCTTTGGCAATTGTTGTCATATTTTTTTATATTGCTACATTTTCTTCAAGTATCTGCGCCTAGGTTCATCTCTCACGAACCTTACTTGCATTCGTGAGACACGAACGCAGGCGGAGGATTTTGGCTTTCCCATTTTTTATTTCTTTTTCCAACTTAATACCATTTCAGTAATCAATAAAGGGATAGCCCAAGAAAACCAAATGACTGTGGGTCCTCTTTCCGCAAATGCTGGCATCAGATTTTTTACGACTGTTAAGTCGTTGAGCCAACGAAATGTTACAAAAGCAAAAGTCACAACATAACTTCGTATCATCCACTCCTTGTGTTGAAGAATACGTCCTCTCATCACTGAAATATAAGCCATCAATGCTGTTGTAATCCATGCAAAAGCTAACCCTTGCAATCCGAAAGCCCAAGAAAAATTAACCCTATAAGCACTTGTCCACGCTAAATAAGTTGAGGATATTGTCCCAATAAGAATTGCGGATAGGTATATTCGTCCCAACCATCTATGGGTTGTCATAAATTTGTTTCGAAATGTTTTTGAAAACTGGAATGGTCCAATTGCCAAAGCTAATAGGCCACCAGAAATATGCCCAATAAGCGGCCATTTAAAATTCCAATATCTACCAAATGCTTCTTTGTCAAATCCGAAATAGGGTAATGCATCATTTATGACAAACTTCCCGGCGAACAGAATAAGAAATATGGTGAGACCAATTCTCAAATAAGAGGTTGGTTTAGGTTGGGTAGGAAGAATTAATTTATTCATTGTTTTGATTATTATAAAAGTTATTACCTGCTTGGTTTTGGGCTTCCCATGTTTTACTTTTATTTTTGACCAACACTATTCACTTCAATCCAATACCCATTTGGGTCTTGAAAGTATATTTGTTTTATTCCATCTGCTCTAATGTTAATTTTATTTGCTGTTCCGGGCCAATCGGAATAGGGGATTTTCTTCGCTTCTAATGTTTTTATAAATGCATCAAAATTAGAAGTGGTTAAAGCCAAGTGAACTGCTTTGTTAATGGTAACAGGTTCTTTCAAAAAAGAGATAAGATGCAGTTCCTTTCCTTCGCCTAAAGAAAACCACCGAATGCCTTCAATTTTGGTTTTGTTGGTAATTTCATCAAGCTGCAAAACTGCTGCATAAAAAGTAGCAGACTCATCAAGATTTTTTACCGATAATGCCAAATGATTAAAATTAAAATTTGGATTTTCCTGTGCTTGCAATGTTCCAAAAAATGGAAGTAGCAGGAGTAATAGAATTGTTTTTTTCATATTGTTAGGTTTTAAAAATTCTGTAATAACAAGCTTCCCTTATTATATTGCTTGATCCATCTTTTCTAAATCAACTACCCTTTCTACCTGTTTATTGATATTTAAAAATTGCATAAGTAACCATGCCAATGCAATCAAAACAGCAAAGGCAATCAGGGCAATCTGCCAACTGAAATTTGCCGTTATTGGCCCAATTAATGCGGCTAAAGCAATACGCCCAAGGTTACCAATAGTCATATACAACGTAAACTGGCTAGCCGAAACTTTCTTCCAGCAACATTGCATGGCAATGGCAAAAATGCCAATGCAGGCAAATGTGTAAACAATATTATACAGAATCATAAATGCATAAATAAAATTGCTTTCACCCCAATACGGTTTTGAAAAAGCCAAAACAGCAGTAAAGAATACCATGCCGAAAAAATAGATATTCATCATGCGTTTTTTACCGAACGTATCAATAAGAATTCCTCCAATAAGCATTCCGCCAATGCCGCCAATTACTTTTGCAGTAGAAAAGAATTGCGAGAAACTGCCATTCGTCCAGTTCAGTACTTTTACAGTAAAAATGGGTAGCAATGTTTCAATATAATTGTAAGCGCCTTGGGCAAAAAACAAAATAAAAGTAAGCAGGATCGAGTTTTTTAAACTAAATACGCTGTAAAGGGACCTGAAGATAGAAGTCCAGCTGGTTAATTGTAATTTTTGAGTTTCGTGCGATGCGGTGCCCGAAGTCCAGGGTGCTATTTTTTCGCCTTGCCTTTCCCTTAAAAATAATGGCACCAGCATAATAACAGCTATCATTGCCGCAAGCATAAGAATGGAAGTGGTGAAATCGTATTTATTTAGCAGCCAGGTTCCTAATGCAAGCGTAGTAGAAATAGCAATTATTTTTGAGCCCCACATTAACCCATTGGCACGGGCCTGTTGATTGATTGGAATAATATCAACCGCCATTCCATCGGTAGCCACATCTTGAAAAGCGCCAAAGAACGAAACCGCAAAACC
>JANMGS010000388.1:0-3754 GCA_031374745.1 Ferruginibacter sp.
GGATCAATAACCATTGAGTTTCCGCTATGGTAAATATTATGGCCATCATCGCCCACACGGTTTACACCTATAACATAACATTGGTTTTCTATTGCTCTTGCGCACAGCAAAGTTTTCCAAGCATGGCTGCGGCGTTCTGGCCAGTTGGCTACATAAATTAAAACATCGTATTCTTCCTCATTCGATTGGCGTGCCCATACCGGGAAACGCAAATCGTAGCATACTTGTAAATTTATTTTCCAACCCTTAGCTTGCGCTATTAATCTTTTATTACCTGCTGTATAATGGTCATCCTCTTTGGCAAAGCCAAATAAATGTTTTTTGTCGTAGTAGCCAAATTGCCCGTTTGGCAACATCCAAATAAGCCGGTTGTAAAATTTATTTTCTTCTTGAGCAATGATACTTCCTGTAATTATTATTCTTTCTTCAGCAGCAATTCGTTTCATCCAAGCCACCGTTTCACCTTCCATTGTTTCGGCAAATGCAGCTGGATTCATAGAAAAACCTGTAGTGAACATTTCTGGCAACACCACTATTTCGGTTGGCTCTTCTCTGTTCTTTATTTTATCTTCGAGCATGCGCAAGTTAGCTCCCTTGTTTTCCCAATGTAGGGTTGTTTGTATAATGCTGATGGTGAGTGGCTGCATGGCATAAAGGTAAGAATAAAATAATTTTAGTGTTTTGGTGTGATTGTGATATTTTTATTGAAATTAATGTATGAAAAAAGCGATCTGTATAATTATTTTGTTTTTTAGTTTCAGTTCTTACATAAAAGCGCAAAGCAATGCAGCTACAATGGAAGAAATAGAAGCTTACGGTAAAGGCCCAATATTTACCAAAACTGAAGAAAGTGTTTATTTTAAAGGTGGGGCAAATCAACTCGCCAAATATTTAAAAGAAAATGTAAACGACAGTATACCCAAAAAAAATGGCGCTCCAAAAGGTCGGTATGTAGTTATGGTGAGATTTATTGTTTATAAATCTGGCAGGATATCTGATATTGTAGCAGAAACAAATTTTGGATACGGCATGGAAGAGGAGGCAAAACGTGTAATAGCTGAAAGCCCAATCTGGAGTCCTGCTATACAAAATGGCAATATTGTAGTAGCTTATAAATGGCAGTTAATTACTTTTATAGTAGAATAAAATGACAGAATTTCGGCAAGATTTTCGTAGTCGCCTTTATAATTAATGAATTTTTTAAATAGGCTTGTCAAACTTTATACTTTACCATTATTTCGAAACTACCAATTAAGGTTGACAACCCTTACGACATTATTAAATGCGCCCATTTGGAGGGAATGTGATATTTTTATAAAAACTAATTTATGAGAACTTGCTATTTAGTAATATTAATTCAAATTTTCCTGCATACTCAATTATCTGCACAAGTAAAAACAACAGATACAAATTATTTACCTCCTCCTCCATTTGAAAAAGGAATGGGTAAAATTAATAATGATGATAAATTTGAAAGAGTAGAGGTAGAGGCAGAATTCCCCGGTGGTTACAGGGAATGGTCTAAGTTTCTTCAAAAGAATTTAAACGGAAATGTTCCCTCAGATAATAAAGCACGTAAAGGAAAGTATACTGTTGTTATTAGATTTATTGTAGATAAAGAGGGTAAAATTTCAGATATTGTTGCAGAAACAAAACATGGGTATGGCATGGAAAAAGAAGTGATACGGGTAATAGCACTAGGTCCCAATTGGACACCTGCAATGCAAAACGGGAAACCTGTAAGGGCTTATAGAAGGCAGCCTGTTACTTTTTTGGTACAGTAACATTGATTCGCATTAAAAAATAAAAGCACTATTATTTACAAATTTTTTTAATTGTTTTTTTACTATTCAAATACTATTATATGAAAAAAAGTTTGTTCGCTCTTTTGTTTCCGATGTTATTTACAACAAACCCCAAGGCTCAAACAGTAAAGGAACCAGTAAACAATATTCCATCTCCAAAATTGCCCAAAGAAACATTATCTAAACATGATAGTGTAAGTAATTTTGTAGTGGAAGATCCAATATTTCAAAAAGCCGAAATTGAAGCAGAATTTCCTGGTGGAGCTAAAGCTTGGCAAAAATATATAGGTGCCAATCTAAATGCAAATTTGAACAGTGAAATTAGAGTACCAAAACGAACCTATGTTGTTATTGTAAGGTTTATCGTTGAAAAAGATGGAACGGTTTCAAATTTGGCTGCAGAAACAAGACATGGCTATGGTATGGAGGAAGAAGCAATGAGGGTAATTAGAATTGGCCCAAAATGGATTCCTGCCATGCAGAATGGAAATATCGTAAAAGCTTATCGAAGACAACCGGTTACTTTCATATTCAAATAAGATTGATTTTTTAAAATTTATTCCTCCTTCCTCCTTACAACCAAATACCAATCGTTTTCCAACGGCAAATAACCCCTGTCATAACAAAAAAAATATACGTCTCCTTTTTTGTTGGTATAACTATGGGTACCATATTTAAACTGAAATCCTTTTGCGAGTAGTTTTTCAGCATTGGCTTTTGCTGTTTCTTGTCCCGCTGGTATAAGGTTTTCTAAGATGCGGCGGTTTTTCCCCAAAGCATTGTTTATGTTGCGTACAAGGTTTGTTGTGGCAGATTTTAATCCATTGTTGTATTCATTTCTACAATAATCATTGCAAAATTTTTTATCTGCACGACCTTTTACTACAGCGCCACAACTTAGGCAAAGGGTAGGTTCTTTCTTATCTATCATATTGCTGGTATTGAGTTGTAGGCGAAAAGATACAACTTTTTATCTATTTACAACCGTTTACAAACGGGTATATCCAACTATAAACGACTAAAATACGAGTACCGTTTTTTTTGAGGCACATCTTTGCATTGTCAATTCGAAACATGGATTGGCTGAAATAAATAAATCTTTTAATCGTGATCTTCATACTCAATATTGCAGATGTAGGTTGCACAAAACGAAAAATTATGTACGCATTAAAAAACAAAGTTCAATTGATTGGTAATTTAGGTAATGCACCTGAAGTAAGAAACACGGAAAGCGGAAAAAAGCTTGTACGATTTTCCTTAGCTACAAACGAGCAGTATAAAAATGCAAAGGGTGAGCGAGTAACCGAAACCCAATGGCATAACCTTATTGCCTGGGGAAAGGTTGCAGATATTGCAGAAAAGTTTTTGATAAAAGGAACAGAAGTGGCCATTGAGGGGAAATTGGTAAGTCGCAATTACATGGACAAAGAAGGCAACAAAAAATATATAACTGAAATACAGGTGAATGAGTTGTTGATGTTGGGTAAGGCAACTGAAAAATTGGTGGCATAATAAAATAGTAAACTCCGCTTCGGGATTGGTAGAAGGTTTACTTTGCATTTTCCACGGGTTGCACTCATGAACATGCAAATTTATTTACACTGGCAAATGCTTTATAAGGAACTTAAACAATATGAGTGTTTATTTATACAAACGTGTTAATAGAAGCCATATTAAATTTTAAAACTGAAAATTTTAACTGCGAGCCTTAAAAATAATCCCAACCCCGCAGGGAGTTGAATATGCATAGCCCGATGTAAACAGAACGTTAATCAACCCCGTAAGGAGTTGAATATGCATAGCCCAAGGAAAACAGAACGTTACCCAACCCCGCAGGGAGTTGAATATGCATAACCCGTTGTAAACAGAACGTTAACCAACCCCGCAGGGAGTTGAATATGCATAACCCGTGGTAAACAGAACGTTAACCAACCCCGCAGGGAGTTGAA
>JANMGS010000415.1:0-7376 GCA_031374745.1 Ferruginibacter sp.
ACTACTAAAACTATATGCTGTTGTAATATCTCCTGCACAAAAAGCAATATTAGGAGGTGCTGTAAAATCAGGTTGAGGGTTTACAGTAATAGGTTGAGATGCTGAAGTGGTGCCGCATTCGTTTGTTACATCTAGAGAAATAGTGTAGGTACCTGGTGTAGAAAAAACTATAGAACCTGGAGAGGCTGTACTAGCGGAGTTGGGAGTACCCCCAGGAAAAGTCCATGCGTAGGTTAGCGCATTGGATGTACAACTGTTTATCGTTGCTGCTGGGTTTAAAGTTACAGTACCACATCCATTGCCAAAAGCTGGCAAAACTGCAGAAGGCACTTTTTTTACATCTACTGTTTTTATAGATGTAAAACTACCGCAAGGATTCGTTGCAGTTAACACAATTGAGTATATGCCCGAATTGTTAAAAATAAAAGATGGATTTGCTGAAGTTGCGTTTGTATTTCCAGTAAAAACGAAAGAAGAGGATGTACCACAATAAGCCCCCAAATAGGTGACAGACCACAAATAAGTAGTATTTGCACAATTAAAATTATTATTACTTGTATTAGTTGTAGTAACGGTTAAGGGTGCACAACCAACATTTGTATTTATGTTGAAAGAGGGCACAGGTGCAATATTGACGCATACATCTTTGGTAATTGTTGTTGTTCCACAAAGATTGGTGGCAGTGAGTGTAACAGCATAAGTACCCGCAGTTGCGTAAACATGGCATGGAGCAGCAAGTGCGGACGTATTATTTGCTCCACTACTTGGATCTCCAAAATTCCAGCTATAAATGGTAGCTGCAGAGCAATTGGCCCCGCTAGATCCTACGATAGTTGTATTTGTAAAACAAACATTGGCTCCTGCACAAGCAGGGTTTGGATTTGCAATAAAATTTGCAGCTGGTCTGTTTCTTATTTGTATATTACCAGCAGTGTATGGTGTCGTATCACATGCGTTAATAACTCTTAAAGTAGCGGTATATGAATTTGCGGGACAAGACGAAACTGTATAATTATGATTAATGGTTTGAGCGGTATTTGTAAGGTTTAATGGATGTGTAAAAGTTTGTATTACGCCGTCTCCAAAATCTAACCTGTAAATTGTTCCCGGAGAGTTATTTTGCCAGTTATCAATAATGAAAGGAACAATAGAAGGTGCACACAAACCAGTTGTTGCACCAAAAGTCCCTAAACTTCCTGCTGGGTTGCTTTGATTGGCTACTACATAAGTTCTTGCATTGTTGCACCCGTTTGTCCCAACGGCTGAAATCACCAAATTAAATGCTCCTAATTGCGTATAGGTATGTGTTTGAGGAAATGTTGGATTGGGAATAATTGTTCCATCGCCCCAATCTAGGCTGTAACTGCTTATACAACCAATGCTAGGAACAGTAGTACTGTTGTTTATCGTAATGGTAAAATTAGGATTATTTACAGTGGGTGATTGGTCACAATTACTAAACGGAGTAAGTATATCAACATCTGATACCCTTACATCGGGTTTCTGCTTTACAACTATCGTACTTGAAAAAGTCCCAGTACAACCATTTACATCTGTAACAACCAACGTATTTGTAAAAGTTTGAGTTGCACATCCTAAAGAAAGGAAAGTATTGGTTGGGTTTTGAAGTGTAGAAGTCCCTCCTCCCCCAAATGTCCAAGCATAGGTAAAGGGTGCAGTACCGCTGGCAACATTTGATGTAAATTGAATTGTAGTTCCAGAGCAAGTATTGTCATTATTAAAACTAAAACTTGGGATAGGTTTTGGATTTTCTACTACTTGCACAGAATCATATATGACAGTAGAAACAGGTACAACTGTAGAAACTTTTACTCTGTAATAACCAATAGTATTTACTGAAAGTACGGCAGTAGAACCCGGTGTTACAACCCATGGACCAGTTGCCAAAATAGATTTTTCCCAAACAAAACTGGCACCTGTAGGTGGGTTACTAGCTGTTAAAAGTATAGAACCCCCTTGACAAAAACCGGCCGGCGTATTACCTGGGTAAGTAATAGTTTGCCCGCTAGCATAACCAACAAACAATAAACTGATGAACACAAATAGCGTTAAGATTCTCTTCATAATAAAATATAGTTTTGGTGCAGTCAGTTCAAGAGGATATTAAAGAGGGGCCTTACAAAAGTAGAGGCTTACAAATTAAATAGCAAATAAAACTAATACTAATTTAAAAATGTTAATTTTCATTTATTACTGAAAATTCAAAAAACTCCCCTTAACTTTACTAAATGAAACTAGCAGAAGCCAAGCAACAATTTATTAATAGCTGGGGGGCATTTGGTACACAGTGGGGTATTAACCGAACCATGGCACAAATACATGCATTATTGCTTGTGAGCACAGAGCCAATTACGCAAGATGATATTATGGAGCAGTTGAGCATAAGCAGAGGTAATGTAAATATGAATATCAGGGATTTGATTGGGTGGGGATTGATAGACAGAGTGGTAGTGCAAGGCGAAAGAAAAGAATATTTTACAGCCGATAAAGATATTTGGAAAGTGGCAACCCAAATTATCAAAGAGCGTAAAAAACGTGAGCTAGACCCCATGCTAAAATTACTGGACAACCTTGAATATATTGAAGACAAAAAAGAAAATGGAGCAAAAGAATTTTTGCAAGTTGTAGGCGATATAAAAAAATTGAGCAAGCATGCAGATAGTTTAATGGATGTGATGATAAAAGCAGAAGAAAATAAGTTTATTAACGCTGTCATAAAAATATTTAAATAACATTGAAAGAAGAATCTATCATATTATTCGATGGAATTTGTAACCTGTGTAATGGATCTGTTCAATATGTTTTAAAACACGACAAAAAGAAAGTGTTTCGTTTTGCTTCCCTACAATCAGAAAGTGGGCAACAACTATTAAAGAAATATAATTTGCCTTACAACAATTTCAATTCGTTTGTACTTTTGCAAAACGAAAAAGCATACTTAAAATCTACCGCTGCATTAATGGTTGCAAAACAATTACGAGGTTTTACACAAATACTATACGCATTTATAATTGTACCTACCTTTATTAGGGATGCTGTTTACAATCTTATCTCTAAAAACCGATACAAATGGTTTGGAAAAAAAGAGAGTTGTATGGTACCAACTGCTGAACTTAAATCAAGATTTTTAAATTAAAAAATGAATAAAAAAACAGTCGTTTTAGGCGCTTCAGAAAACCCAGCACGCTATAGCAATATGGCCGTAAGAAAACTTGTAGCACACCAGCATCCTGTTGTAGCAATAGGACTACGTAGAGGTGCAATAGAAAATACAGCAATCGTAGAAGAACTACTACCAGTAAGCGATGTAGATACTATAACGCTTTATTTGAATGCAGAAAATCAAAAAAAAATGTACGATTATATTTTATCTTTAAAACCCAAACGTATCATTTTTAACCCAGGGGCAGAAAATGATGAACTAGCCGCCATTGCTGCATTACAAGGAATATTAACCATGGAAGCATGTACGTTGGTACTGCTAGCAACAAATCAATATTGATTTTTTATTTCAGAAAAATTTTCATTCATATAATAATTTACTTCTGCCTGCGTTTTAATTGGGAATATCTAAATCCCTAATATTTAAAACCGCTTACATGAAATTATTTACAAAAGGAATGTCAATTGCAATGTTGAGTTTAATAGCTACCGCTAGCTTTGCTCAATCAACACAAGCAAAACAAAAAATATTTGATGCCTTTCCTCAAACAATAAATGTAGCCAATACATTATTATCTAATGCCACTAACTACACTAAAGGATCTATTGTAACGTTAGATTTATTAACGGGTTTTCAATTTACAGGCACTGTATTTTACAATGAAAAAAAATATGATAACCTTCAAACTATCATGATTCGATCTACTGAAAACCCAAAATCTGTTTTCGAAATTTCTAAAATCACAAAAAAGGATAATTCAATTGCCTATGTAGGTCGTATAATGAACAATGATGCTGCAGATGGATATGAAATAAAAAATAACAACGGTAGTTACTCATTACAAAAATTTGAAACCCAAAAAATAATAGAAGAATGTAAATAACCCTAATTATACAGATACTGTAGATTGACCCCAATATCCCAATCGCAAATATCTTACACTTTTATAAAAAAAACATATGAAAAACCATTACTTAAAGTTATGCTATTTAGCATTTCTATTCACCTCATTAAATGCATTTTGTCAAGTCCCTAAACTTAACAGTCTTGCCACCGCACAACCTACTATCTTCCTTGACTTTGATGGACATACCGTGCAAACCGCTGCTTGGCAATCTGGCAACGCATTTGTTTGTGCGCCAGCTGCACTTACCAATACTCAAATAACTGAAATATTCAACAGGGTAAGCGAAGATTATCGTCCTTTTACTATTAATGTTACAACAGATTCTACTAAATACTTGGCGGCACCCCTTGAATCAAGAATCAGGGTTATCATAACACCTACAAGTGCATGGTATCCCAATGCTGGAGGCACTTCTTACAACAATAGTTTCAATTGGGGGTCTGATATTCCATGCTTCGTATTTAGTGATAGGCTTGCCAATTCCTCAAAGTATGTAGGAGAGTGTTGCTCGCATGAAAGCGGTCATTCCTTGGGACTTTCTCACCAATCTAGATACGATGTAAGTTGTAATTTGCTTGAAGTCTACAATACTGGAGTTGGTTCTGGTGAAACTAGTTGGTCTCCAATAATGGGAAATAGTTATTATAGAAATATGACAGGTTGGAACAATGGGCCAACACAGTTTGATTGTGTAGCCCCACAAGATAATCTCTCCATCATAGCATCACCCATAAATGGCGTTAGCTATCGTTCAGATGATTTTTCTGAAACATTGGATAACAATACCACCAACTTAAATCCGGTATCTTTCAATATAAGTGGTATTATCACTACACAAACTGATAAAGATGCTTTTAAAATAGTATTACCACAAACAGCGCCGATGCACATAGATGCAATACCATACAGTGTAGACGGTAATATCAATGGTTCCAACTTAGACATGCTTTTATTTCTTTATAATAGTTCCAATACGCTAATAGCAACATATAATCCAGTAAATTCTATGAAGGTAGTTGTAGATACTACACTCAATGCTGGTACTTATTATGTAGTAGTAGCAGGAACTGGCAACAACAATGCTAGTAATTATGGAAGCCTTGGTGCTTATACTTTATCTGGATCTAGAGGCGTATTAGCTATTCATGATATTTCATTGAAAGGCAGCATTGAGAAAAATTTACACAAACTAAGCTGGAGCATTATAGCAGATGAAGCAATTGCCAAACAGCAATTAGAAGTATCTACAAACGGAGTTGAGTTTTCGCCTATTATGACAGATTTTACTGGTTTAAATAAATACAGTTATTCACCTACAAGTAAAGGAACAAGCTTTTATAGGCTAAAAGCAACTTCTGTAATAAATGAAAGCAACTACTCAAATATTGTGGTACTAAAAAACAATGCTGATCAAAAATTATTTAATGTTTCTACCCTTGTACAACAAAACATAAGAATAATTGCACCAGAAAACTTTAGTTACAATCTTTATGATGCAAGTGCAAAAATAGTAGCAAGAGGCAAGGAAAGAATGGGTTTGGTAAACATAAACGTATCAAATTTAGCTAACGGCATGTTCGTTTTACAAATAATAAGCGATAACAATATACAAACAGAAAGGATTATAAAACAGTAAGGTAGATTCATGTGTAAAAGTAAGGGAGTCGGCATTAGGGGCCGGCTCTCTTTATTTTAAGGCTTTTTTATCCATCAACTCATCAGTAGTTTCTCCAATAAAATCTAATAACTTTTGCTTCCCAGATTTTTTTACTGCACTTGTTACAAAATGTCTAGGTAAGAATTGCCAAGTCTTTTTCATTGCCTCCAAAAAATCTTTCACATTTTTACTAACTATTCTTTGGTTCTCTTTATCGCTTTTTGTAAATGCAAGGCTAAAAGCAATATTCCAACTTTTTAAATTTTCTAAAAACTCTAAATCTATCTTTTGTGGCCTATGCCTCGCATCAATAAGCACAAACAGATGCGAAAGATTTTCACGCTTTCGCAAATAATTTTCTATCATTTGCTCCCATTTTCTCCTACTCCGTATACTCACTTTTGCAAAGCCATACCCTGGTAAATCTACCAGATACCACTTTTTGTCTGCTTGTACCCTTTTTCCTTCTTCACTATTGTTGCTCACAATTTCAAAATGATTAAGCATTTGCGTTTTACCTGGCGAGCCAGATGTTTTGGCAAGTTTATCATTATTGCAGAGCATATTTATAAGAGACGACTTCCCAACATTGCTTCGGCCAATAAAGGCATATTCTGGCCTGTCGGGCGCAGGGCATTTCTCAAAATCGGGACTGCTTATTACGTAAATAGCTTTCTTAATATGCATTATAAAGTATAATTATGCTGCAAATTTAACTTTATATAAGCACTTATGCGACTATCAGTTTTTTCAGGCTGTTTCAAAGCACTTATATTTGCAGTACAAATGGCAAATTTCGAACATGACTCAATTGTTCCAAACAAGGATTCGGAACTAAGTAAAAAAAATCAGGTGGCAGATATGTTTGATAGCATAGCACACCGATATGATTTTTTAAATAGGTTTTTAAGTGCTGGTATTGATATACAATGGCGCAAAAAAGCCATCAATTATTTAAAAGATTTAGCTCCTCAAAAAATTTTGGATGTAGCTACAGGCACGGCAGATGTTGCATTAATGACCGAAAAAATATTAAAACCAACCTCCATTATTGGTATTGATATAAGCGATGGAATGTTGGCCATTGGCAGAAAAAAAATTGAAGCGGCTAACGTACAAGATACGATTACGCTATACAATGGAGACAGTGCTGCCATAAACTACGAAGACAATAGTTTTGATGCAGTAACCGTAGCGTTTGGTGTAAGAAATTTTGAACATTTAGAAAAAGGATTATCAGAAATTTTGCGGGTATTGAAGCCGGGAGGAAAATTAGTTGTTTTGGAATTCAGTAAGCCAAAAAATAGTTTTGTAAAAGGCTTTTACAATCTTTACATGAAAACTATTTCACCAAATATTGGCAAACTATTTTCAAAAAATAAATCTGCTTATGCGTATTTAGATGCGTCTATACAGAAGTTCCCTGAGGGAAAATATTTTGTAGACATTTTAAAAAATATAGGTTACTCAAATATTATTAACAAACCATTGAGCTTAGGAATATGCAGTATCTATTGCGGAACCAAATAAAATACCTTATTGTAATCATTGTTTTGTTTTCAAACAGTGCCCAAGCACAGTTGATAAAACAAATCAATTTTCCCGATCACGACGAAGATCCTTTGCGC
>JANMGS010000471.1:0-2969 GCA_031374745.1 Ferruginibacter sp.
ATTTGAAGGAGTAGATTATTTAATTGATGATCCCCATGCAGCTTATTTTTTTGAACAATGGAATAGTTTTGAAACCAGTGAAGTAGTTAAAAACATTTTAAGTAATGAAGAATTTTGGAAATCAGATCTAACAGCAATACCCGGGTTTTTAGAAAATGTTACAGAAAAGGTAAACGAGATAAATCAAAATGGAATGTTGGCAACACTTCAAAGTATGCGATTCACAATTGCATAAAACATACGGGTGATGGGGATAGTAAATTATTAATTATGAAACAAAAAATTTTAAAAGTTCATCCATCGGACAATGTACTAGTGGCATTGGAAAATTTGAACAAAGGCGAATTGATTGAATATGCCGGAGAGCAATTTATTTTACAAGATATTGTAGAAGCAAAGCATAAATTTTTTACTACCGATTTAAATAAGGGCGATAGTGTAATCATGTATGGTGTTTTGGTAGGCAAAGCCGAATTTAACATAGCCAAAGGAAGTTGGATGAACACAGATAATATTAAGCATGCTGCCGAACCTTATATTTATAGACAAGTGGATTTTAAATGGGAAGCGCCAGATGTTTCAAAATTTGAAGGTAAAACGTTTAACGGTTATCATAGAAGCAACGGCGAAGTAGGAACTGCAAATTACTGGCTATTTATACCCACTGTTTTTTGCGAAAATAGAAATTTAGATGTAATAAAAGAAGCCTTGCACAATGAATTGGGTTATGCAGTTACGGATAAGTACAAACGATATACACATCAATTGATTGAAGCATTTAAAACGGGTGAGGATATAGAGAAGATTGATATTATTTCTCCATCCGCCACCGCAGCCACAAACCGGCTTTTTGCAAATGTAGATGGCATAAAATTTTTAAACCACCAAGGTGGATGTGGTGGCACAAGGCAGGATGCAGGAATTTTGGGGAAATTATTGGCGTCTTATGCAAACCACCCCAATGTAGCAGGTGTAACGGTTTTAAGTTTGGGTTGCCAAAATTTACAGGTGCAGGATTTTAAAGATGATTTGCAAAAATTGAATCCAAATTTTGATAAGCCATTGTACATTTTTGAGCAGCAGCAATCGCAAAGCGAAGAGCAATTGATTGCCGAAGCCATTAAAAAAACGTTTGAAGGTTTAATAGAAATCAATAAACTGGAAAGAGCACCTGCCCCACTTTCCAAACTCTGCATTGGCGTAAAATGTGGTGGCAGCGATGGTTTCAGCGGTATCAGTGCAAATCCTGCGGTGGGTTATTGTAGTGATTTAGTGGTGGCTTTGGGTGGAAAAATATTACTAGCAGAATTTCCAGAATTGTGTGGAGCAGAACAAAACATCATAGATAGAACCATTGATGAAGCCGTTGCAAAAAAATTCATTCATCTAATGAGTACCTATAGCGAGCAAGCAGAAAGGGTAGGTAGTGGTTTCCACATGAACCCATCGCCGGGCAATATAAAAGATGGATTAATAACCGACGCCATAAAAAGCAATGGTGCAGCATTAAAGGGCGGCACTTCGCCCGTGGTAGATGTGTTGGATTATACAGAACCAGTTACAAAGCCAGGCCTAAGTTTGGTATGTACTCCTGGCAATGATGTAGAAGCCACTACCGGTAAAGCTGCTAGCGGTGCCACACTTATTTTATTTACAACAGGCCTTGGTACACCTACAGGAAACCCCATATGCCCAACTATAAAAGTGAGTACCAATAGCAATCTTACCAAACGCATGAATGATATCATTGACATTGATTGTGGGCCAGTAGTAGACGGAGAAAAAACAATTGCACAAATGGGAGAAGAGATTCTTGATTATTGTATAAAAGCGGCAAGTGGCGACATAATACCCAAAGCCGTTCTATTAAATCAAGATGATTTTATTCCTTGGAAAAGGGGCGTGAGTTTATAAAAATATAGGCTAATGTTTAGTTCGAAAATTACGAAGTTGGGTTGGCCTAAGAAAAAAAGCGTTAAGAAAATTTGAATGTTTGTCGTTAAGAAATGAAATCAATGTTACCACTGTTGAAAAATGATTTTTTGCTCGTAAGTCGCACCCTTATTGGGCTTTATTCTACTGTTGTAACTGATTTCATTTTAGACAAATATTCAAATTTTTAGCTTTTTTTCTTAAGCCTTGATTTTTTTTGTTACTTTTTTGTATCAAGACAAAAAAGTAAATGAAAGGAAACCTATGTAGAAAGCTTTGTGCGCTAAATGCATAATTATTAAAAATATTTAAAATTAATAAAGATAAAAATTGATGAAAGCATTTTTAGACGAACATTTTTTATTAAAAAATAAAACTGCGCAAACATTGTATCATGAGTTTGCAAAGGACATGCCCATTATTGATTACCATAATCATTTACCAGCAGACCAAATTGCAAATAATATAAACTTTGCAAATCTTACCCAGGTATGGCTTTACGGCGATCATTACAAATGGAGGGCCATGCGGACCAATGGGATCAATGAAAAATACTGCACAGGCAATGCTACCGATTTTGA
The DNA here is from genome assembly GCA_031374745.1 of Ferruginibacter sp. Classification (GTDB taxonomy): domain Bacteria; phylum Bacteroidota; class Bacteroidia; order Chitinophagales; family Chitinophagaceae; genus Ferruginibacter. The sequence continues at coordinate 2,514 of JANMGS010000471.1, forward strand.
AAAATTTGAGCAATGGGCGGCTACCGTGCCATATACTCTGCGCAATCCTTTGTATCATTGGACACATTTGGAATTGCAGCGCTATTTTAATATTCATACTTTATTAACGGCAGATACTGCAAGAGATATTTACGAAGAAGCAACAGCTTTATTGCAAACAGCTTCGTATAGTGTGCGTGGGTTACTTGCAAAAATGAATGTAAAAACTTTGTGTACTACCGATGATCCGATTGATGATTTGGCGCATCATCAAAGTATCTTAAACCAAAAAATAGATTTAAAAGTATTGCCAGCATTTAGGCCAGATAAAGCCATGAATGTAGATGTAGCAGCATCCTTCAACGAATATGTAAATAAAGTAGAAGCAGCATCCAACATAGCTGTACATAATTATGCAGATTATTTAAAAGCATTAAAAGCTCGCCACGATTTTTTTGCCAGCATGGGAGCAAGTGT
>JANMGS010000513.1:0-3900 GCA_031374745.1 Ferruginibacter sp.
CAATGCTGTTGTGCCTTCTACATGCAAACTTGCTTGTGGCGATGTTGTGCCTATACCTAGTAATCCTTCTACTGTTTCGTTACCCACTATGTGGAGTTTTTGCTGAGGAACAGAAGTGCCTACGCCAACAAAGCCATTACTTCTGTAAAGGATATTAAATGGACCTGTTTGCCACTGCGTCCCTGCTGTAACAACACCGGTGGGTGTAACGCTAATGCCGTTGTTGTTATCAAGGTCAAATACACAAAGCCTGCTGTTGTTATAAGATGCTACATAACCCTTGTTGCCCGAGGCAAAAACATGAATGGGGTAGTTGAGATTTGCATACGAAATACCCTTATAAACAGGTGAAGTTGCATTGCTCAAATCATAAACAGCTAAGCCGCTGTTGCCCGCATTTGTAATAAAAGCAATGTTGTTTGCAATTGAAATGGATGTTGGATTATTTATCGATGTACTAAAATTCCCATTTGCAGTTATTAAGTCAGGATTTGTAACATTGTAAATATTTACCCGGTTAAAACCCTGTGATGTAACGTAGGCAAAATTGTTGTTTACAAAAACGGAGCTTGGTGAAATGGATGCAGCTCCAATAGTACCTCTGGCAACAATTGCATCTGGATTGCTTATATCGTAAATAGACAATTTATCTGTAGCGCCAAACGTGGTTACATAGGCGAAATTACCTTCAACAAAAACATCAGTAGGTGTATTTGTGCCAAGGGATATATTGCCTCTGCTTATTATAGACGCCGGGTTACTGAAATCATAAATATTGAGCCTGTTTGATGGAAATTCATTTACGACATAAATAAAATTAGCTTTTGCAAAAACGGCTTTGGGATTATTGCCACTACCAAGATTAACAGAAGCTGTAAGGCTTATGGTTGAAGGATTGCTTATGTCAAAAAGAAAAAGGTTGTTTGTATTTTGGGTGATAGTAACCGCATAGTTATTTATTACAAAAAGATCTCTTGTTTCATGACCGGCAGATGAAAATCTGGCTGTTCTATAAATACTGTCTGGATTGTTCACATTATATGCAATGAGTTGGAACGGCCCGTTGAACGATGCTACATATGCTGTGCTTCCCCTTACCTGTACTGCAATGGGTGCTATGAGGTTTTCGTTTGAAATACCCCTTGCCAAGGGCGCTTGGGGCCCAATAGACTGTGTAGCGCCCGTTACCCAACTTCCCTTTTGCAGATAGTCTTTAATTGCTTTTTCAGTTGGTACATTATTATGACTATTCTCACTAAATAAACTGTCTCTGCTAAATTTATTGACCGCATCACCCGCCAATAATTTTAAATCCCCATTTACATGCAGTTTAGCCTCCGGAGAGGCGATGCCGATACCAACATTTTGGGCTGATAAGTTATTAAACAACAGCAAGCAGCATATCAGGAATAAGAATTTTGGCATGAGAAGATTATTTAAAAGAGTTTCAATTCTTTTGGTAGACTGCAGATGGTTATTTATTTTTTAGTATCTGAATTTGTTGTTGTTGTACTTCAATTTTTTTATTAAGTTCTTTTATACTTTCAATTAGCAACGGTACCAACTTGGCATAGTCCACTCCTTTATAGCCATCTTTTTCGTTTACCGCATCTGGTACTACCGTTTCTACATTTTGCGCTAGCAAACCCATTTGCCTGCCTGTAGCAAAATGATTTTTAGAAAATTCTTTTGTTTTCATTTCATACTCTACACCGTTAATGCGCATGAGTTTTTGTAAAGCAGAATCTATTGGGGTAATGTTTTGTTTGAAGCGTGCATCACTTGAATAGGTTGTACCATTTACCCAAAGGTTACCAATTACGGAGAAGGCAAATGCACCATTGCGCTCTGCCTTTGCCAATTCTGTATAGGCACCAGTGGTTTCTATAACCCCTAAGCTTACTTTACCGTTGGGTATATCGTTTTGTAAACGCATTTCACCTGGGTAGGCTCCTATGCCTATATCACCGTAAATACCTCTAAACAAAGATATTTTTGTAATTCCAAGTGCATTCGAAAATTGTAAGGGCACTTGTGCTGCGGCACCATTTAAACCAATGCCTACGTTGCCCGTTGTCGTATTCATGGTTAATCCAAAAAGTGCACCTGTATTGCCATAAAAGCCAACTTGGTTATCACTGGACAAACCTATAAATGCTGAATTGGTAGTGTTGGCCGCATTGGATAACCATAGGCCAGCCGATTGTGTGCCGGTTCTTATCTGTAGCCTGCCATTTGTTTGAAAAGCCACTTCGCCATTGTTGATGGTACGGGCCCTTTCGATAAAACTATAACTGTTCCCATACCCCAATCCGATATTGGTGTTGCTGCCGTCGCTGTACATTTGCAATAAGCCACTTTGTATGCCAAAGCCATATTGGGGGGAATTTCCAAATCCTCCATAAAGAGAAAGACGATTGCCTAAGCGATTTGAAAATGAAAGAGAATCTAAACTTAACTGACCTCCAACTGATGTATTGTTTGGAAGTTTTGTATTGCCATATTTCGATAAAATATTTCCTGCAACAATTAAATCACCCCTTGTTTCTAGATTGCCTAGTGTGGTAAGGGTGGAACGGAACAAACCATTGCCCGCTACATCTAATTTTGAAAAAGGGGTATCAATACCAATACCAACTCTGCCAACGTTATTATTGGCAACGGGCACTTGGTTACTTTCAGCGGCGCATATCTTGGCCGATCCGTCGCCAAGCGGTGTGCCGGTTCCTGTATAGCGCATCATACGAATATATAAAATGCTATTGGGCGTGAGATTGGTCCAGTTAAGGCCAAAAAAAGTACAACCTAGTTCAGTAAATGTACCATTGCAAGCGGTAGCAGTATAAGCAACCAAACAAGTACCGTTATAAGTATGATTGATACGCAGTTTGCCACTGGCAGGCACCCTTAGTTTAAACCACACGTCCCGTACGCTTGAACCTGGCATGGGGGCAATACAAGACGGGTTGGGTATAGAAGGGGTAAGTGTAGCACCAGACCAGTTGTAAAAAGTTACTGGTGTACAATCTTGGCCCAGAGGATCGGCAGCATCTACCGGAAAGAAACCTGCATTGCATGGTTCATCAGCCAATACATTGTTATTGCTTACACAAATTTTAATTGCACCGTTTGCAAAACTTGCTGTGTTGCTAAATCGTCTGTATACCCTCATATATACTTCGGCACCGGGAGTTAACCCGACAAATTCCCTTGCATTTTCTGTTGGAATATTAGTGTATAAACAAGCATAGCCGTTGGTAAAACTATTGAAAACCGCCAAGCTATTGCATGTATTACTCGTGTACATTTCGGCAGTATATGCATTCCCATCTGAAGCATCAATTTTTACGATGGCTTTACCATTTGCAGGTACAATAAATTTGTACCATACATCTAAATTCTGAAAATTTTCGCACCATGTATTGCCACTGCCACTGCTCCAAGTAGCTCCTGTATAGCTATACACAGTTGTAGGCTCGCAACCTAGGTTTTCAACGGGTATATTGGGCGCACCGCAGGAATTATCATTGGCGGGCTGGGCATAAGCATAATGAGCTACGGTAAAAAAACAAATAACAACAATAATCTTTTTCATGATTTTAGTTTTAGTCTCAACAAAATAGTTCGAACAATTCAATAAGAAAACACATAAGGTCCTTTAAGCGTTTCTAGATAATAAAAACAGGAGACCTTATGTGTTCTTAAATTTGCCTACTAATTAATTCTTTATAAAACGAACAGTCTTGGAATCGTTTTTATAATTTATTTTCAAAATATAATTACCCGTTTTTAATAATGATACTGGTAAACTATATACTTGCACATCTGATTGAATATTTTTATGGATGAGTAAACTGCCTTTGGTATCATATACATCCATGCTGTTTATAAAAATGGAAG
>JANMGS010000569.1:0-4752 GCA_031374745.1 Ferruginibacter sp.
ATTAACAAAGAAAAAACCCAAATACAAATTGTAAATAAAATGATAAAAAATTTATTTGCAGGTTCTCCTACCGAAATGGTTTTACAAGCCCTTGGTGGCAATAAAACATCAACGGAAGAATTAAACAAGATAGAGGATTTAATCTCATTATTGAAACAACAAAAATAATAGTAGGCATGAGCTTTCTACACGCTTTTACCGAAATGCTTATACACAGTATTTGGCAATCCTGTTTGCTGATACTTTGCTATGTACTCATCAATAAATTAATTAATAAAATACATCCCATACAAAAGAGGAATTTTTTATTTAGCCTTTTGTTGTTGCAAATACTCCTTTCTATTTTTACTTTTATAGGATTTTATTGGGGTGGGTTCATGCAAGTATTTCAAGCAGTAACCTATCAGTATTTTGCTACAAATTATTTTTATAAATACCTAGATCTTGTCTTCTATTTTTATTTGGTCATAGTCAGCATTCGTTTTGCAGCTTTATTCCTTCAATGGAATACTTTTAAAAATAATTATGCTAGTTCCCTTACGAGACCGCACCCTGAATTTAAACTTTTTACTGAACTAAAATCATATCAGTTTGGCATAAAAAGAAAAGTGACGCTGTGGTACTGCAATAAAATACAAACACCTATTACTTTTGGTTTCTTGAGACCCATCATTCTATTGCCGTTTAGCCTTGTAAATGCTATTACGCAACAAGAAGCTGAGGCCATTATTTTACATGAACTTGCTCATATAAAAAACAAAGATTACTTGCTAAATTGGTTGATGGTAGGAATGGAAACCGTGTATTTTTTCAATCCTTTTGTAAAAATAATCATAGAAAAAATTAAACTAGAAAGAGAAAAAAATTGCGATGTACAAGTCCTGAATTTTGAATATGATGAATTGATGTATGCACAAACATTATTAAAAATTGCAAAAAACAATACACAAACAACCTCTTTTCAATTGGGTGCTGTAAAAAGTACCTCTCAATTATTGAAGCGCATTGGTTTTTTCTGCGAATCCGAAAACTTACGTTTCAAATATATAAATACAAATATTATTACACTGCTGCTTGTTCCAATTTTTGTAATAAGCACTACCCTATTTTTACCTATTGCACAAAGAGCAGGAAAAGCCACTGTTGAGCCAAGCAATATTTATGTGTATGAGAAAGCAATATCTGTAAATACAAGTTTCGCAGAAATGAAACCATTAGAAAAAAGAAAGGTTAACATCAAAGGATTTGAACCTCCTTACATTAAAACAGATAGAAAAAGAAGCATGGACGAAACAGTTTTAAATTATCCAATAATGACGGATAATACCAACTATCAATTTGCATCTTTAAAAGAAACTGCTGACAGTATTAAAGAATTTATTTATGATGTAGAAACCAGCGAAGGTAAACTTACACAGTCTTACAAATTGATAAATATAAAAGGCCAGTGGGTTTTACAACCTATGTGGATGATGATAGAAACCAATAACGACAGTCTAAAAAAGCTACAAATAGATTCGTTGTTAAACAGAATGGACAGCATACAATAATAGAAATTTTGCATTAAAATTGCCCTGCTTTGTAAAAAGCAGTATTTTTATGCCATGTCAATGTATATTTACCTTATTGCTGCATTTATTGGAGGTTTTTTGATAGCCTGGATAATACAGATGGTTGCAATTGCAAAGCTCAAAAAAGAATACAAGAGTACAAAGGGATTGCTTGAAAGCGAAAAGCTAATAAAAGAAACATCGCAAAAAGAAAATGCTTACCTACTGCAATCTGCCGATGCCGCATTGCTTACTACAAAGGAAAAACTTATTAAAGCAGAAAATTTGGTTCGCTTGATGGACAGCGATATTTTATTGCTTCAGAAAAGCAATGAAGAAACAGAAGAATTGTTGGCCAAAGGAGAGCCGGCATTACACGATTTGAAGCTTAAACTAATTGAAGCTAACAATACCATAGCTAGGTACAAGGCGCAACTTGGTGAGAAATAATTTTTAAACAAATGAAAATACAACTGTGGAGTATTGGCAAAGCGCACGAAGGTTTTGTAAAAGAAGGCATAGATAATTTTACAAAAAGGATTACAAATTATTTCCCCATAGAATGGAACATAATACCCATGCCTAAAAATGCAGGTATTATGGAACCCAACATACAAAAAATTAAAGAGGGCGAAAGCATTCTTGCATTACTTTCAAAAGATGATTTTTTGGTTCTATTAGATGAAAGAGGGAAAATATTTACGAGTGAAGCTTTCTCAAAATTTTTAACGCAACGAACAGTTGATAGTGTAAAAAATTTGATATTCCTTATTGGTGGAGCTTATGGGGTAAGCGATGGTGTAATGAAACGGGCAAACCTTACTTGGAGCCTGTCACAACTTGTTTTTCCGCACCAACTTGTTCGTTTAATACTTGCCGAACAAATTTATAGGGCTTGCAGCATTATGAGAAATGAAAAGTATCACCACGCATGATAATGTGCAAATGGGAAAATGGGAAAATATGCAAATGTGCAAATGGGCAAATATGCAAATGTGCTAATATGCAAATGTGCTAATATGCAAATGTGCTAAATTTAAAACCGCCAGTTTTTGATAACTGGCGGTTTATGTTTTCTAGTTTCGTTTATCGAGAATCTTAAGTCTTATGTCTTAAATCTTATATCTTAAATCCTATATCTATTTTATCCTTGTCCATGTTTGTACGTTATCTTGTCCGGCGGAATTCTTACCTGTAAGCTTTATTTCATTGTTACTTATTACTGTAATAGTTGCAAGCTCATATAAAAGCGAACCCGAGGTACAGTTGCTCAACATATTATCCAAGGTAAATCCGCCTGTTTTTACTGATTTAACATTTTTCCATTTGATATCTTTCTGTCTGTAACACTGAGAATTGTAAGCAACAGTGGTTAATACGCCTTCTGAACTAAATGGTGAAACTGCAACTACACTTCCTACCATTGTATTTTCTGGCGTATTGGAAGCCAATTTCCATTCGCCATTAAGTGAGAAAATAGCCCCGCCAGTGGTATTGGTCGCCTGCTTAATAGCATCGCAACTTGTAATTGAAAATAGAATTCCGCTTAATAATATTAGTGTAATTGCTTTCATTGTAAAGAGTTTTATGGTTAAGTATGGGTATTTTCAAATAACATACCAACAAAGCGTAATAATTTCATATTTTTTTACCTTAACAAAACTTTGGATAAACTTTTTAGCTAGCTTTAGCGCAAATTAAAATATATGGATTTTTCTGAATACCCTATTACCTTACTTTTAATAGCTGCAAACGTGGTTTTTTCATTTATAGGTTTTTCAAACAACAGCCTTTTATCTAAAACGATCGGTTGGCCGTATTATGAAAAAAGAGAGAAACAATATTATAGAATGATAACATCTGGCTTTTTACATGCAGACTGGATGCACCTTATCTTTAATATGTTTACGCTCTATTTCTTTGGGCGAAACATCGAAATAATTTTTAATGCTGCAGGCTTAGGCGGCAATTTTGCATACCTAGCCTTGTACTTACTAGCACTCGTAGCGGCTGACATACCAAGTTATCTAAAACACAATGACGATGAAAACTATCGTTCGTTAGGCGCCTCAGGAGCTGTATCTGCGATAGTATTTGCTTCCATTTTATTTACTCCTTGGGGGCAAATTGGTATTTATGGTATACCCCTGTCCATGACTTTATACGCTGTACTCTATGTATTTTATTGTGTTTATATGGGCAAAAAAAATATGGACAATGTGAACCACGATGCACATTTATGGGGTTCGGTGTTTGGCTTAGCATTCACTATAATACTAGTGGCCATACTTAGAGCAGATTTATTTTCTTATATACTAGAGGACTTAAAAAAACCTAGTCTTTTTGGGACAAGGGAATTAAGTTCAGTTTTACAGTACATAAAGTTGACGATGTAACTTTAAACCGATCATCAATCCTTAACCCTACCACCCAAATAATTTTTTTATTGCTTTCCAATACCCAAACATTTTCTTTTTGAGAGAGCGATAATTTTTGATCAATAAAAAAACGACTCAGTTTTTTCTTTTTCTGCATGCCAAGTGGATAAAAGTAATCTCCTTGCTTCCACTTTCGAAGCAGTAAAGGATATTGAATAGCAGATGCATCTATAAGTGCTATATTGGCAGTAGATACAAGGCTTTCGGGCCTTTCTATCGTATGTAATGTTAATTCTCCTAATGGAAACAATATGGATGTAGTTTCTTCCTCTATAATAAAATGCGTCACTTCTTCTTTATTGTGCAGCAGAGAAATTATCAACCATTTTCTGTTGTGTAATATTCTATGTGTTGGAGATAAAATATATTTACCAGACTCGCTGTCCAAAAGTTTTACTACTTCTTGTACTTGTGCAGCGGCAAAATTATAGTCCTTAATTATTTCGTAAACAATGCTATTTAATGGTTTGCATTTTGCCAGTTTCAGCAAAGGAATATGAATTTCTGCTCCTTTCTTTTCGGTAATTTTTTTTATTGTTGCAGCAATACTTTCTTCATACACTTGCTCTACTTCCGTAAACCTTTCAATGTTTCTTACAATATTATTAGAAACTTCGGGGAATATTTTTTGAATGGATGGGATCAATTCATTTCTAAAATAATTTCTGGTATAATCATTGGTAATATTGCTGCTGTCTGTTACATAAGCAATATTATGCAGTATAGCATAATATTCGATATCGGCTCTTTTTGCAAACAACAAG